>DYPM01000149.1 GCA_020719895.1 Sulfurovum sp.
AGTTTTCTGAGACTACAACACCTTCCTACCTATCTCGCCAAACGTTCATGTTCGATTTTGGCACAATAGTTTTGTACGACTTTGATACCTGCGTCTTTGGCTTTTTGAGCTGCATTGTTATTGACCAATCCTTGTTGTCCCCAAAATACTTTGATATCTCCACGCTTGATACACGCATCAGCAATCTCATCAAACGCATCAGGTTTTCGGAAGATGTTTACCATATCAATCTCAAAAGGAATCTCGGATAATGAACGATAGACTTTTTCGCCCAAAATCTCTTCTTCTTTGGGATAAATAGGCACGATTGTGTAGCCAGCATCTTGAAGATACTTTGCGACCATAAAACTCGGCTTACTTTCATCAGGAGAGAGTCCTAAAACTGCGATGGTTTTGACACTCTCAAATATCTCTCTCATCTCTTCTGCATTGCTGTTAATGGTGGGAAATTCGCACTCCATTGTCGTTCCTTAAATTTGATATAATGTTTTTCATTATTGCTTAGGATTGTTAATGTTAGACTTAAAAATGATCGAAGAGGCATATACGAAAGTCTCTAAGGTGGCGTATCGTACTCCCTTTTCGTATGCACCTATTTTGAGCCAAAAAAGTGGCTATGAGGTGTATCTCAAAAAAGAAAATCTCCAACGCACAGGAGCGTTCAAGATTCGTGGTGCGTTCAATAAAATCTCTTCTTTGATGCAACACGGTCTAAAAAGTGGCATTGTCGCAGCAAGTGCGGGAAATCACGCTCAAGGCGTAGCATTTGCGTCACACCATTTTGGTATCGAAGCGACTATTGTGATGCCCGAATCCACACCGCTTACCAAAATTCAAGGTGTCAAAGAGTTTGGTGCATCTGTGATTTTGTATGGTGCAAACTATGATGAAGCGTATGGATTTGCGACGGAGTTTGCTACTCAAAAAGGGTTGAGTTTTGTCCATCCGTTTGCCGATAGCGAGGTGATGGCTGGACAAGGAACGATTGGGCTTGAGATGCTTGAAGAGGTAGAAGATCTTGATGCTATTGTTGTGCCTGTTGGGGGTGGTGGACTTATTGGCGGTATTTCTACAGCGATCAAAGCCAAAAATCCAAATATTATAATTATCGGAGTCTCTGCTGAAGGTGCACCAGCGATGAAACTCTCGTATGAAGCAAAAAAAACCATCGACACAACACAAGTACGCACTATCGCCGATGGTATTGCTGTACGCGACACTTCGCCTGTGACGCTTGAGTATATTTTAAAGTATGTTGATTATTTTGAAACCGTTGGAGAAGATGAGATAGCTTCTGCGATTCTTTTTTTGCTTGAAAAACAAAAAGTATTAGTAGAAGGTGCTGGTGCTGTAGGTGTCGCTGCATTGATGCACGACAAACTCAAACTTCCGCCAAAAAGCAAAGTAGGAATCGTGCTAAGTGGCGGAAATATCGATGTGACAATGCTCTCTCTTATCATCGAAAAAGGTCTCACAAAAAGCAATCGAAAGATGAAACTCAAGGTATTGCTGATAGACAAACCTGGTTCGCTGATGCGTTTTACCGAGATACTAAGTGAAGTGGGTGCGAACATCGTCCATATCGGATACGATAGAACGTCGATTGATTTGGAGTTTGGCGATGCGACTGTCTCTGTGGCGATTGAGACCAAAGGCATAGAGCATCAAGAAGAGATTCGTGTCAGATTGCGTCAAGCAGGATTTAGCTTTACAGAGAAGCATTAACGTAAAGGTTGATTTGGTGATAGCGATCGATTTGGGATCAAATACATTGCGAGCGGTGCAGTTTGACTGTGCGACGATGAAATCAGTGATAGCGTATGAGAAGGTTGTCAAGACTGCTGATGGATTGATGGCAAGTGGCAAAGTGAGCGATGAAGCAACAGAACGCATTATCATAGCAATCAAAGAGGCAAAAACAAAGCTTGATTTTTCGCTTTTGCCTATCTGTGCCGTCACAACCGAAGCGATACGAAGAGCAAGTAATGCACAAGCTGTGTTATCTAAAATCAAAGCCAAAACAGGTGTAGAATTTGAAATTATCAGTGGCGAAGAGGAAGCAAGGCTGACGTTGATTGCTATCAAAAATCGACTCAAACATTTGAAATTCTCTACACAAAACTTTGTAGCAGTAGATATCGGAGGCGGTTCTACAGAGCTTATCTTTCACTGCAACTCTATCGTGCAAAGTCGAAGTTTTCCCATCGGAATTGTGACTATGGCACAAACCTATCAGACACTTGATGCGATTCGTGATGTTCTACCCGAAGCGATGAAAGAGATGCGACTTTTTTGCCAAACAGTCGTGGCAACTTACGGAAAATTCGATGCGTTTTTGGCGACTGCTGGCACTCCCACAACAATAGCTGCGATGAAGCTTGGACAAAACTACAAAACATATAATCCACACACTATCAACGGAACATCACTTCACAAAAACGAACCAGAGTATTATTTGGACAAGTTGCTCTCTATGTCTTATGAACAAAGAGAAATAACTGTTGGAGTTGGACGTTTCGAATTGATCGCTACGGGTATTTTGATATTTCGTTATCTTTATACGATTTTGGATGCTGATTGGTGTGTGGTAGTAGACGATGGTTTGAGAGAAGGAGTTGCATTAGAGAGATGCAGATAAAGACAAAATCCTTTTAAATATCTCTTTTGAATCTGTTTTTTATTTACTTCAAAAATGGTATTGAGCAAGAATCTGTCCTGCTCTTTTGTCCAATGAAATCCCATCTACATTGAGTACCCGCGTATAACGCAGATCAAAGTTCAGCGAGGTGTAGTGCTGTGGTGCAAAATGCAACACAATATCATGGGCTTGTGTCTCTTTGGGAGTAGATGCTTTGTCGTACGCCGTCCATGTAGAAGTAATCTGCCATCCATATTTGCCAATCTCGCCAAAATCATATCCAATACTCCATTGTTTTGCATCGGTCTTAGCACTATAGGCTCCGTCTGTCTCAAGAAGTCTTCCAAAAAATGCAGTGTTGAAATTACGAAGCACAAAACTATTGGTAAAAGCAGGTGCACCTTCCCATG
>DYPM01000150.1 GCA_020719895.1 Sulfurovum sp.
GCAACGAGCGTATCCAGCAGCGAAATGAGCGAAACGAGCGTATCCAGCAAACCTACCGGCATAGATTGGAAGCCGCAGGCGTTCGGGTATTGACAACTAGGTGGAAATTCACTGTCTATTCATAAAATAATATTTAAGAGCTATTGATAAGTTATATAGTGATTTATATACTAAAGCAATCAAAGGTTATTTCTTAATTACATATGGGCAATTGCGTTGATTGCGTTGATTAAATCTGGATGTTTGTGTGTTTCTAAATATTGCTTTTGATCTGTTGGTTTTAAGATTGAGGCGGGTGTTGCTGAGCTTGTTTACATTAGTTGTGTCTAATAGCTTGACTTCTGTTTTTTCTATTCCTGGGGTGTCAGGAGGAGTGCGCTGTGAAATATAAATTTTTTTATTTGTTAATCCTTTGTGTTTTTTTGAGTTCTTGTAACGATGGGAGCAATGCTTCTGGTAAACATTTGTTATCTGTTGAATCAGTAAATGATGTGATGGAATCAGCTCGTGTCTCGCGCAGAGTTGCTGGGGTGAGTGAGGGTGATGTTGATAATTTGGTTTATTTTCAAATAGCTATTCCTCAACCATTACCTGATGATGTAACCTTCTTTTATGAAACAAGAAATGGTACTGCTCTTGCTGGTGAGGATTATTGCCAGCAGGGCAGTATAAGGCGTTGATTGCTGTAAAGATTTATGGTGATGTTGCACAGGAAGAAAACGAGGGGTTTTTTCTTGCAATTAATGATCCAAAGGGAGCTTCCTTTCCAGAAGGGGTGACTGAATTAGTTGCGTCACATACTATTTTAAATGATGATTATCCTGGTAAATTGCCGCCTGATACAAGTCCTCCTCAAATTTCAGCTATTTCTCCTCAATCGGGGGCAATAATTAATTCATCTGATCAAGTGCTATCCTTTAGTATTAATGATGATAATTCTGGGGTGAGTGCTGCATCACTCGTGTTAACGGTGAATGGTGTCGTGCAGACTGCCCTTACGTCGTTTGGTAATGGGGTTTTAACTATAACTCCAAGTGCTAATAATCAATGGGGTAATGGTACTTTGAGTGTGCTTATTGAAATCTCAGATAATGCTGGTAATAAGGCAAGCCAAACGTTTTCTTATACAGTGAGTGTTGCGAGTACAGCAAAGGAGCAACTCATGGCCATAGAGGCATCAGGCGCAATACCAAAGCTTGAGCGCGGCAATACTCTCTTGGGCACTGATGCCAATGCAAATGGTGTACGTGACGATGTAGAGGCAATACTCACTAGCAACTACACGTCAAGCATTCAACTTGCCGCAGCCATGCAAACTGCGAAGGCAATGCAAAATGCCTTGACTGTGGATACAGCAGATATACCAGCGGTAAAGGCGGTTGATCGAGAGATTTCTCGCGGGATTAATTGCATATATTCAAAGTTTGACGGTGCAAATGGCTCAAAACAGCCCGCACAAGTCGCACAAGAGCTAGAAGCAATAACAACAGCCAGCACAAAGCAAAGATTGTTGGCGTATCTTCAATTCAATAAGGCGCTGGATGGCACATCTTCAGCATTGCCCGAGGGAGAGACTTGTGAATAACAATAACTTAGTCAAAAGAATTTCTTGTTCGCTGCTGACCTTCATATTTTTCATTTCTGGTGTCGCAAGTTCTGCACAAGCAGCATCAGAAACCAGTCTTTGTAGAGATACAGGTGTTGCATTTGCCTTCTTCAATGGCGTACAGACCACAAAACCGCAAGCCGAAGTAGCAAAACAAGAATTAAAACGTATTCACGGGAAAACATCGGCACAAGGTGACGCAATCAAATATGAGGTTTTATACAATTACTCAAGCGGATTTGAGGACTTTGTTGAGACCTTTGAGCAACGCTTACAAGAGCAAGAAGGGTTGCTTGAAGGGCGTTTCGAATTATTCTTTGAAGCATTACAAGGCGGTGGGTCTTGGTGGTCGAAGATTATTGACTCCATCGCATCAGCTGCAGGCATCTTAACTGGATTTGTAGATTGGTATAAGGCTGCCGCAATCAACAACCTCACGACTCTTTTGGGCAATCCCCCCACTACGTCAAACTATGTAGAGCATCGCACACGAATAGACAACTGGATTCTTGAGGGAAAGAAAATACTTTTTGTTGCGCACTCGCAAGGTAACCTCTTTGCAAATGCCGCTTACAACTATGCCTTGACCAAGACCACCTCAGACTCAGTTAAAGTGGTACATATCGCGCCTGCCTCCCCATCTTTGAGTGGCGAACACACCTTAGCCAATCTCGATCTTGTAATCAATGGTCTCTATTTAGTTGGCAGTGTAGCCAGCATTACAGATTACATTCCAGGATATTTATTTCGACCTGCTGGTGTAAATGGGCAGAAAGACATTCTAGGCCATGGCCTTCTTGAGATATATATCAATCAGAATTTAGCCATATCTACTCGTGTAAAGAGCCAGATCAATGCCGCACTGGGCGCACTTGTAGCCCCTCCTGTTCAAGCAATATCTGGATTTTTTACTGCAACATTGACATGGAATGGTTCGGGTGACGTTGATCTACATACTTTTGAACCGAGCGGTATGCACGTTTATTACCGTTCACAAAGAGGAATAAGTGGCCATCTCGATGTTGATAACACTGTTGCCAATGGCCCAGAGCATTACTACGCATCCTGTGACTCGTCAAAGCTACAAGCAGGTACTTACCAAATTTCTATCGCTAACTATAGGAGAGCAGATGGGCGAACGGCAACGGTACAGGTGGCTTCATGGAGTGATGGTGTTCTTGGCACTAAGTCTGTGACCTTAGGAGGGGCAACTGGGGACAATCCAACATATTCCATGTTTAATGTTGTCGTGACCAAAAACGAGCAAACTGGTAAATATTCTGTTTCTCTTGGTCAATAACTGATAATCACTTAAACCCCAGAAAACCTAACATGGCGTTCAAGAGGGACGCGCCAAAAGCGGCGCGCCCCTCAACTTTACGTTAGATTGAATCTAGCGAATCATCAAAATCTTCTTCTGAAGCTTTTTGAATG
>DYPM01000151.1 GCA_020719895.1 Sulfurovum sp.
TTTAGATTTTACACTTTTTGCTAAAGCTTCGCCTTTGGCGAGAAGGGAGTCAAAATGACTCCTTTAGCTTTTTCTTTTGACGATTACTTTTTTGGGATCAAACAACTCAACCATTGCTTTAATCATCGGCTCTTCCATAAGCCTCGATGGCTCTTTCTCTTTGGCAGCTTCAGTATCGCCTGCTTCTATTGCGATACAAGAACTTTTCATCTCTATCTCTTCTATCAATTGATTAGTTCTCAAATTTTGAGCAGAGCTCAAAATTAGGTCTTCAGCAGACGGCTCTCGCGACTGGTCGCTCTTGCAAGATGAATTTTGCAAGAAATCTATTGAGGCTGAGGCGTTATACTCGATTTGTTCTATTGTAGGTTTGAGAGTGGTTTCTATGAATGAGAGTGTGTGATTTTCAAGTTTTTTTTTTGCTTCTGTCGGTTGCTCTTTGGCGATATTGATGATTTTGGTCTCTACGCCAAAGATCTCTTTGACTAACATATTGATAATACTCCAGTGATTGATGAGCATCTTTTTTTCGCCTCCTTCAGCAGTAGACTCCCAAGTCAATTTGCCATTTTCAAAACTCACAAAGGTGATATTTGCCTCAAAACATGCACCTAACTCATAATTGCGATCAAAAATTTTGTTTTTTAGATTTTGAAACTGTAACGGCTCTTGATGCTCCAATAACGCCTCTTGCGGTGGTGATTTTTCTTCTACAAAAGAGGGTTTTTGTGATGTATCGCTATCTAAAAACTCCTCTTTTTTTTCTGCGAGAGGTCTATTTTGTGGCTTAGGAAGTGTCACATTAGATGGCACTGATGAGATCTCTATGCCTCGCAACTCTTTTTCTAAACTTCGTATCATCGCATCAATCTCACGAATCTCCATCGCTTCGATCATCTTAAAAATCGACAAAGTAAGCACAAACTCTCCATCGCCTCCCAAAGCAAGCAACGCCTTAGATTCAGCGATCACACGAAAAAATCGCTCGATAATCATCGGTGATAGCACTCCTTTTTGTTCAAAAAGTATCGTTTTGAGATAGAGTGTTAGCTCATCAAGAACCATCTCCGCCTCATACTCTCCTGCCAATTTAAGAAACACCAAAATCTGCTCTCTATCTTTAGCGACAATATCATTGACCAACTTTTCAAGTAAACTCGGCTCGATAATCCCAAGCATTCCCGTAACTGTATTGACATCAACAAAGTTATTGGAGTAAACAATCGCTTGATCAAGTAATGTAAGAGAATCTCTCAAGCTTCCAGCACCTGTTCGTGCGATAATCTCTATCGCTTCGGATTCAAAACCTATTTTTTCAAGATTGAGAATATGCTCAAGATGATTTTTGATCAGTGGCTGGGGAATTTTTTTGAACCGAAAATGCTGTGTACGTGAAAGAATCGTCGCAGGAAGTTTGAGCGGATCTGTCGTAGCCAAAATAAACTTCACAAACACAGGAGGCTCTTCAAGTGTTTTGAGAAGTGCATTAAACGCTTGTGGTGTGAGCATATGCACCTCATCAACGATAAAGATTTTAAACCTTCCAAAGCTGGGTTTGTATTTGGTGTGTTCAATGAGATCTTTGATATCATCAATTCCACGATTGGAAGCTGCGTCCATCTCAATGATATCCATATGTCTGCCCTCTTTTGCCATCACGCAGTGATCACAAACGCCACACGGATGCGACGAAGATCCTTTTTCACACAACAACGCTTTGGCAAAAATACGTGCTGTTGAGGTTTTGCCACTTCCACGAAGTCCTGAAAAAAGATACGCATGAGAAAGTCTATCGCCCTCAAGAGCAAGTGAAAGCGTCATAGAAACCGCCTCTTGTCCGATGAGATCATCAAATGTATCAGGACGGTATTTTCGAGCAAGAGCTAAAGACACATTGACCTCCGTAAAATGAATAACTGACCTTACACACTTTTGTAAAAAAGTACGTAAAACCTCTATCACTCTCGAAAAACTTGTTTTTCGTAGCTTTATGGGGTTATAGGGACAATTTTGTCCCTGCCACTCAAACGGACTTGTTCGTTTGAGTGCGTAACATCAGTGAATGAGTAGGTATTGTAATGCAAGTTTACTTTGTAAGGAATGACATTATAATTTAAACATAACAAAAGGACAACAATGCAAAAACACATCGCAACACACAACAAAATAATGCACGCAGATGAGATTACCGCAGTCGCACTGCTCAAGGTTTTTACAGATGATGAGATTATTGTCCATCGCGTAGATCACGATACGCGAGATTTTTCGTCATATGATATAGTGATTGATATTGGTCGTACTTTTGATGAAGTCAAACATTTTGATCACCACCAAAACAAAGGCGGTAAGAGTTCTGCGGGACTGATATGGGACTATTTGGAGGAATGGAGCGAATATCCACGTATTTCCAAACTTATTGAGATGGTAGATATGCACGACGTCGGCACACGAAAAGCAAAAAGTTTTGAGTATCCATCGCTTTTGGGATGTTTCAATATCTCTCAAATTCACAGCAAAGAGCAAGATGTACAGTTTGATAAAGCAGTCGATTTTGCGATGACTGTTCTCTCTTCGATGAGAGAAGCTCAAGATGAGATGGAGAAGTCAAAAGAGATCACCGCAAATGCTTATCTTTTTGATAAAAACCCAAAAGTGTTAGAGTTTGAACGGTTCACACCGCACTGGTCAACTTTTATCAATGGCGAACTCACACCATACATCAAAGCAGTAGTATGGGAAGACGAAGAGGAGAAGTGTTGGAAAATCCAAATTCCTCCAAAAACTGTCGGTTCATTTGAGTTGGCTTACAAACCACTTCAACAAGATCCACTGATGCACTTTGTCCACAGTGCAGGATTTTTTGGCATTGCTAAGAGTCGAGACAATCTTGTGAAATATGTCAAAAAGAGTATCAGATAACTCTCTCTTTTGCTTTGGAAAAATTGCAAAAACGTACATTTTTCATGCAACACTGACAAATGGGCATCTCTACCAATCACTCTTTATCTCATCACGATCACTCTGAAGATAACTTTGCAG
>DYPM01000026.1 GCA_020719895.1 Sulfurovum sp.
TCTTTTCTCACACGTAAAAATACAGGAAATCTTGGTTTTCCGTATTTTGTGAAACCTTGATGTTTGAAGGTGATACTTGAGCCGATTGGAGGTGGATTTTTTCGTAGTGCATCGGTGAGTCCGCTTCCGATTTTAAAAGTAATTTTGCTGGACAATACGCACTGTAATGCTCCAACCATACCTGTATATTTGCCTTTGCCTTGTGTGTATCCTGTGAGATTGCATTCGGTATCATCAAAACTTTTGACTTTTAGAGCGGTGTTGGTGCGTTTGTCGATATATGGTTGTGTTGGATCTCGCACAACAACACCTTCTCCACCTTTGGATTCTATTTCTTTGAAAAAAGTTTGAAGATGTGCGTGGTTTTGGATTGGGATTTGAGGAATGATGTGTATCACATCATTTTGATACGGTTTGAGTATTGCAAGACGCATTGAGAGATTTCCCTTTGCATAAGGGACTTCAAAGATATAGTGTTTGATCTCTCTCCATTGTTCTGATGGTGTTTGATCTTGTACGATTGAAGCGATATGCTCAAAATCGCCACGTTTACTCCAAAGCTCTCCATCTATAGGAAATGGAGGGTAGTTTTGTGTAAACCACGAAGGAGGAGAAAACGGCTTACCATTACGAGAAAGCAACTGTTTGCCGTCCCAATAAGCACGAATGCCATCAAGTTTTTCGCTCATCACCCAGCCTGAAAGGTTTTGATCTTTGTAACGCTCCAAAAGCCAAAGATTTGGTGAAGCAAACAATAAAAAAGGGAGAAAAGCTATCCAAAACTTCATTGCAAAATTAGTTTGTAGGTGTTTTGGTGGGATTGATGTTTTGTTGAAAATTTTGTTTTTTGGGTTTATTAACATCTCTAAGTCCTTGCACAACAAAAGGTAAACCATCTTTATTTTTTTGTTTTATCATCACCAATACTTTGCCCTCTTTGGAGTTGTGATAGATATCAAAAAGTTCGATATTTTTGATGACTCTATCAATCTCTACTCTGTCTTCGTAGTGTGTGGGAAGCGTGTAGTCATTTCCTTCGATGCGTATGAGTGTATTATCTGCTTTGAGAACTACCCAGCACACTTTGGCTAAAGCCAGACCGTAAAGAGAGTGAGTTGTTTGTCCGATACAAAGACGACTCTGCTCCTCTTTGACAAGGGTGAGATTTCCATCGGAGGAGGCGATATCCAAAAAAAGCACCTCCATAGCTTTGTTTTCTTGTTTTGCTTTTTGGAGATACTCAAAAAGTTGTGCGTTGGACTCTTGAAGCATTGCGACAACACTAAAGAGTGCTACTACAATAATTCCCATCAAGCCAATGGAGATCAATACCTCTATAAGCGTAAATGCCTCTCTTTTTTTCATTAGCCGTCCATAATCCCAATACGCACTGTCTCTTCATAGCTTGTATCGCCTGCGATGAGCATTAGTCGAAGTTTATCTGCGATGGTTTTCATTCCTTTGTTTTTCATCGCTTCTCGAATTTGATGGTCGTTGTAGCCCTCTTTCATCATTCCTTTGACTTCGTCCGTGATGACAAAAAGTTCTCCGACAACTTGTCTACCACTGTATCCTGAGAAGTCGCACGCTTTGCATCCGACGGCTTTGTAGTAGGTGACATTATTGGGAAGATCAAGTTCTTCCATATGTACGGGTGCGAGTGTCGTTGGAGTTTTGCAGATTGGGCAGAGTTTTCGTGTGAGTCGCTGTGCTAAAACGCCAAGCAGTGTAGAGGAGATCAAAAAGTTTTCGATACCCATATCCATCAGACGGCTTAACGCAGAAGTCGCATCATTAGTGTGAAGCGTGGAGAGTAGAAGGTGTCCTGTAAGAGCAGAACGCAAAGCGATATCAGCAGTCTCATTGTCTCGAATCTCTCCTACCATAATGATATCGGGGTCTTGACGCAAAATTGAACGAAGTCCAGCGGAGAAAGTCAATCCCACTTTGGCATTGACTTGAATTTGAGAGATATTTTGGGCATTGTACTCGACGGGATCTTCTACTGTGATAATGTTTTTGTCAGGTGTAGCGACGTGTTGTAAGCAAGCGTGAAGTGTGGTGGATTTCCCAGAGCCAGTAGGACCTGTGACCAATATCATTCCGTGTGCGTGATTGAGTAGTTTTTCTAATCCATACGTCACTTCATCTACAAATCCTAATGATGAGAGTGTCGGAATATGTGCACTTTGGGAGAGTATACGCATAACTACTCTTTCGCCATAATAAGTAGGCAAAATCGACACCCTTACATCGATATTTTTGCCTGAAATGGTGAGTTGTGTACGTCCATCTTGAGGAACACGTTTTTCGGAAATATCAAGATTGGAGATGACTTTGATACGGTTGATGACCAATCCTATGATGCTTTTCTCCAAATCAAGATGTTTTTTAAGCGCACCATCGATACGAAGTCGCACTTCTCCTTTGCGTTCTTCAGATTCGATGTGAATATCGCTTGCTCCTTTTTGGATTGCTTGAAAAAAAAGAGAATTGACCAACTTAATGACAGGTGCAGAGGCTTCGCTTGAAAGAAGATCTTGAGAGTTTTGGATAAACTCCAAAAGATCTTGCTCTACTTCGATGAGTTCTTCTGAAGTGTTAGACATATTTTCAAAATCAGAACCTGTCTGTATCTCTAAAAATTTATTTTTAAGACGTACAAAACTCTCTTTGTCCACAAGATAGATGGGGTATCGAATCGAAAGTTTTGCAAGATGGTTGAGTGAAACGGCGAGACTTTCGTGGGTGAGAATGCACACTTTTTGCTCTTGAATTTGACTAAAAAGCAAATCATGTTTGAGAGCAATTTTATGATTGACTCCATCTTCCCACAACGGTTCGAGATTGACATCTTGAAGTGTTGGAAAATCCATTATTTCCCCTCAAGCAACTCAAGATTGCTTTTATGACCTTGTTTGATACGATTTTTTGGACTTTTTCTCTGCTCTTCAAGACCTTTATAGACAAGTGCATTGTATTTGCTTTGTATCTCTTCAAGTTCGCTAAGGGCTTGACGTAAATTCTCCAAATCATTACTCTCTTTGACGATATAAGGTGTAAGATAAACCACTACATTAATTTGACTCTCTGCATCGCCCGAATAGCTAAAGAGTTTGCCTAAGATAGGAAGATCTCCTAAAAAAGGTATTTTGCTTATCACTTTACCGCCTGAGTTTTTCATCAAACCTCCCAAAATAATCGTTTCGCCGTTATTGACAATCGCATTGGTGGTGACTTTACGTTTGGTAGTCGTCGGACGATCTGCGGCGGTGCTAGAGCCTGGAAGAATATCTTCAATCTCTGCTTCTACTTCAAGTGTCACTTTGTTGTTGCTTGAGAGTCGTGGTTTGACTTTGAGCGTGATACCGATATCTTCTCTTGAGTAGTTGTTGATGATATTGCCTTGGGTTTGTGTGGATTGTTGGGCTTGTGTCAAAATCGATTGGGTTTGTCCTACTTCTATCGATGCTTCTTTGTTGTTGGTACATAATACCGATGGCTCACTCAAAACATGAGCCGCACCATTTTGCTGGAGAAGGTCAAGCTGTGCTCCCATCGCAAATACTTCAGTAATTCCTGTATTGAATTTGAACGGTCTTTCTGTAGAGGTGTAGGGATTGCCGTTGGTATCATACTGTACAGTTTGGGTATTGAGAAATCCCAAAAGCGCAGGAGAAACCATCAAAGAAGAAGCTCCCATATTTGCCGCAGCAGAGAGAAGACCTTGAGAGGTGATTTTACCGCCTTCAAATCCATAACGCATTCCCACTTGTGCAGCAAGATTAGTGTTGATCTCTACAATACGTGCTTTGACATACACTTGTGATTTTGGTACATCGATACGTTCTACCGTTTCTATGATGTTTTGCATCTGCTCTGCATTGGCTAAAACCACAAGAGCGTTACGCTCTACATCCGAAACCACCATCGCTTTGTTGGGCTTTTCTCCTGCTTTGCCCATAGCTGGCATCGCGGGTGACATATTGTTGAGTTGGTTGATGAGAGTACTAAGAATCTTTTCCATATCTTCAACATTGGAGTTTTTGAGTTCGATCACATACATTTTTTGGAGGTCACTCTCTCCTTTTTGATCCATTCTTTCGATAAACATCGCCATACGTTTTACATTTTCTCTATTTCCTGTGAGGATAATAGAGTTTGTTGTGGTATCTTGAAGTGCACTCACCTCTTCGCTTTCGATTCCTCTAGGAAAGAGACTTTTGGAGAGATTGGAGATATTTGGATAGATATCTTTGACATCAGCGTATTGAAGTTTGATGATTTTGCTAGCCTTTGCAGTATCTGCTTCGATAGCATCAATGATTTTTGCAATGGACTTGAGTGTATCAGGTCTTGCGGTCACTGCGAGCATATTTTTTTCTTGAAAAGAGATCATATCAGCACTGGAGTGCAAAAGTGGTTTGAGTTTGGCACGAAGTACTGAAGCGTTGGAGCTTTTAAGTGTAAAAAGCACTGTTTCCATCGTTTCGCCTTGAATATTATCAGTGACATTGAGACCTTCCCCTGGTGCATCTCTAAGTTTGACAACACGCAAAAACTCACCTTGATCTATAAGCGTCAATCCTTTGGTCGCCAAAATAGAGTTTACTAATGGGATAAAAGCACTTTTTTTGATAGGTTTGGCATAGATAAAGTCAATCGTTCCTGTGAGCTTTTCTTCGACCAAAACACTTTTGTCCATAATTTTTGAAACCTGTGTAACGAGATCTTCCATTTTGAGATTTCTAAAATTGACATCTACCATCTCGTCTTTTTGCTCTTGAGGAGTTGCTTGCAACCACACTATTGTACATAGCAACAAAACTGCCAAATTTTTAATGAACTTCATACTCTAACTCCATTTCTTGATTTCCACGTTGTATTGTCATCATCATGCCATCTACTTCATCCATTTTTTTATAGAGTGTTTTGTAGACTTGCATCGCCTCTTCGTAGCCGTTTACAGGTTGTCCATTGACAGCTTTTATCACATCGCCACGTTGCAAACCCACTTTGGCAAAATCGCTTGTCTCGCTGATATGAGAGATGCGAAACCCTTCGATTTTGTTTCCATTTCGAGATGGAACTACGCCGATATGTTTGCCTATCTCTCTTAGATTTCCTGCATAGTGAGAGACCAAAGATCTATCAATGATTTTATAATCTTCCCTCACATTGACTATCTCTCCTGTAGGTTCGGTTTGCTTTTCAGGCTCTACTGGAAGAGGTTTTTGTATAAAACCTCTTTGATTTGCAGAAGAGAGTTTAGTCTGTTCGATATCAACTCTGTATTTTTTTCTTGATTTTTGAAAAATAACATAGTCGCTTCCGCCTCCAATCAATGCAAAACCATCAATTTCTTCGCCTGTGCGTAATACTTTGGTTTGGTTTTTATAGACGACAGTGACGACGGTCAAATGCTCAGTGTTGTAGATTGAGATGAGTTTTATATCGTTGATACGTGCTGTGGCAGTGATTGGTTTTGGCGTTGTCGTTTGCGTAGGGACTTTGTCGATAGATAGTTTTATTCGATAAAAAAGAGGTTGTGTTTTGGCACTTTGGAGACGATCAACTCCAACAGAAGAGAGAAACGCAATCTCAACTCCAAACCACACTAATTTAGCAAACAACAACACCCCCAAAACTGTTGCTATCTTGGTGAAGTGTTCTGGTTTAAAAGTTGGTTTCATAATACCATCCCTTCTCGTCGTGTTTGACAAACTGCTCAATAGTCGTGACAGCTTTTGCCTCTACAAAATCAATGCGTACATTTCTTTTAAGAAGATCAATAGTTCCTTTTGCGATACCAAAAGAGCCTTTGGCATTGACAAAAAGTGTCGTTGGAGCAAAAATAGAGTGTGAGAGTGTCGCTTCATCGACTGTGATTTTGAGTTCATTTTCAAACATCTCATTGGGTTTAAGCTCAAGGATATGAAGACGCTGATAAAAAAGAAAAGAGGTAAAGTCAGACATTTTGATGCTCACTGCTTTGACTCCTTCTATAAACACTTCCATATTTTGGAGTTCTATTCTGCCAAAATGAGTATGGGTTTGTGATTCGTTTATCTCTATCTTTTTCTCTTTAAGGAGTGTTTCAAGTGCAAAATAGAGTTGTTGCGAAGGAAGAAAATATATCAATCCAAACCAAAGCGTTGCGAAGATAATCAGTATCTTTTTTACCATTTGCATCCCAGCCTCACTTGATAATATGTCTCTTCATGGAGGATTTCAAATGTTTTGATCTCTATAGCACTACTTAAAACAGCAGATACAAGTCGATTTAGTTCGTTGGAGGTGAGTGAGCTAAAACGAGCTTCTAATTTTTTGCCTTTTTGTTTCCACTCTACTTTGGAGTCTGGTAAAAGTGATTTGAGTTTGAGGATACTTTTGTCTGTGTCAGTGGATGCCCACAACTCTTTTAGGTTTACTGCTTTTTGTATCTCTATCATTTCTGATTGCGTTGTATTTTTCTTTTGGATTTGTCCATTGATAACGCTCTGCTTATACAACGCACCAAATAGCATCACAATAAAAGCCACTGCGATGATGATTTCGTTTTGGTAGAGTTTTGGATTCATAACGATATCTCCGCTTCGAGGGTATTTGTTTTTGGATTCGTTGATTTGAGATTCCATTGGTGGCCACGAATAGAAGATGTCAATCGAGAGAGAGCTTGAGGCGTGCTACAAATAAAAACGACACTTATTTTAGAAGCCTCCAAATCCAACTTTTGTAGTTTTACGCCTTCAAATAACACTTGAGAGACTTTTTTGATGCTGTCACGTTTGATACGTTCTTCTGTATCTATTGCGGTGTATTTTTTGATAACGCTCTCTCTTGTATAACTACTTTGTAAACTGCTGTCTTTTTGAATCAATTGGGTGATTTGAGAAGAGGTGCTGTCTTCTTTGTCGCTTTGCCAACCTTCTACAAAAAAAAGCATTCCAAATCCAAACAATATACTGCTGATTGTTATGGCTTGCAGTTGTGTTATTTGTGTACCCAAGCCACTTACGCCAACCAAAGAAAAACCGCCACTTTGAGGAGTAAACGTCTCATCAATTTTGCCAAGTAGCTCCGAAGAACCAAGAAGGAATTTTGGAAAAATAGTGATGATGCCATCTACATCCATCAGCACTTCATCGTTTTGTAGTGGCACAGGAATAGCAAAATGAGAAGAGAGTTCTTGTGCAAAAAAGAGTTTATTTACTTTTGCGATTGGAATCTTATGTGTTGTCAAAAATTGAACAATTTGGGAAGGATTGTAGGCGATAAAAAGCCACTCTTCGCCATCTTTGTAGACATGATATTTGCATTCGTGAAGATTATCTACATAACCATCAAAAAGAGACGGTGCAATTTTTTTGGCTTGATAAGCAAAGCGTACAGGAATTGCCTCTTTTTTGAGAGTGTAAAAGTGCGGCGTGAGTAGTAGATTGACTGACTCCAGCACAGATACATCAGGCATTTCTGGATAGATAATGAGTAAAGGTTTACTTTTCTTGATGAAATTCAAAATATTTTGCCTCTCCTTGTGCGTAATAAAACTCAAAATGATACGAAGCCATATTGTGAATAAAGCCTACTTTGCAGTGACTCTCTCCTATCTCTTTGGCTGTTACAAAAAGTTTGGCGTGTTGTGTATACTCTCCGCCATTTTGTGTCACAAACTGTTCGAGCGAAGGTGACTCAAGTTCATTTTTCCACTCTTCAACGAGCGTTGTATCGATCTCAAAAAGATAAGAGATGAGCTTGGCAGAAGCATTCTCTATATCGATTTTGTCTCCATAGAAACTAAAATAGTCACTCCACGGTACTTTGAAAATATCTTGATCATCGGCTTGCGTTTGGTACTCCGTAAGGATACGATCAAGTTGTTGAGCTGAAATGATACCGTTTTTTTGCCTAAGCCTTCCAGATAGAGTGGTTACAATGATGTTTCTATTCTCCTCTTTGGTACCAATCTCATGTAAAAGCCTCTCTTCAAGTTGGTCGGGATTTTGGATTGCGTACTCTTGCACTAAATACTCAAAAAGTTTTTGTACCATTTCGTACTTTGCAGTTGCATTTTGGTCATTTTCAAGAGCCAACCAATTGATATTTACACCACTTGAGGCTGGCGTACATTGTAAAAATATCGAGCCTCTTCCATCTGGCGTAGCAAGAGGAATTGGTGTTTTATAAAGAAATGTAAGCAACTCTTTTTGCTGTGGAATTGCAGCAAAACCTTTGGCGACTGTAGCAAAGTAGAGATTGGCTTGTAGTAGTGCAGCACTGTGATCTGCGTCTCTTTTGGCTTGAGTAAAATACTCCAAAACCATCGTTGTCAATGCAATCACAACAGTCAATACCGAAAGAGTGATAAGCAAAGCAAACCCTTTTCTCTGCACCATCATCTTCGTTCGTCGTCTCTCTTTATCCATCCAAAAGCTCTATTTAAGTAAAATTTTCGCCATTATATCTAAGCCACCTAAACAGTCAAGGAAAGCCTATGTCACATGTTAGACTAAGATCTGCATTCTCTCTTATCGAACTACTTATTGTTATTGTTATTCTTGGAGGACTCGTTGCTGTTGTTGCACCTGGATTGATGGATTCAGCGGATCAAGCCAAACGTGATACAGTCTGTCTCAAGATGAATGACATCAAAAAAAGATTTGATATGTTCAAGCTCGATAATGGTGTTTATCCTGATACCGAAGAGGGATTTAATGCACTTTTGAGCAATCCTGACGCAGAAAAATATCCAAACTATCGTGCCACGCCATATCTCAAGGATATGCCAAAAGACTCATGGAAAACTCCTTTTGTCTATATCAACAATGGAGATAATATTGAGATTATCAGTTTTGCTTCAGACAGAAAAGAGGGCGGAGATGGCTCGGGTGAAGATATTCTTTTTAGTGGATGTAATAAATAACTCCTATGCAAATCTCAAAGCGGTTTGATTTACGTCGCGGATTTTCGCTGATTGAACTGCTTATTGTTATCTTTTTGATCTCTTTGATTTACTTTTTGGGATTTCAAGGAGTCGAATTTGACAAACCTAAGCCCAAAGCTCTTACGCCTCTTAATCTCAAATCTACACTTCTTCAAAATCCCAAGTTTCAAGGCAAAGGTACTTTTATGTGCATAAACGAGTGCCAAAAATGCTACTGGAGAAGTGATATTCAAGCTCCTTTTGAGCCTTATGAAAGTCCGATTGCTTTGTTGCCACTCGAGGTCTATACGCTTGATGAAGAGAATGCTTTGCGAAAAATCGAATATGAACGTTATCAAGATCAAAAAGTGTGTCTTTTGATTAACTTTTATGCCAACGGTAGCTCTACACCATTGATTCTTGAGGATGAAAAAGGAAGTTATTTTTTGCCTGCTTTTTTTGAAGAACCTATGCGATTTGACTCTTCTGATGATGCAAAAGAGTATTGGGTTAAAAAAAGCAATTTGGTTTCACATGAAGGAGATTTTTATTGAAAACGACACACGTTATGAGATCTGCTTTTAGTATTCTTGAGGTGCTTATTTCAGTGGTGATTATCTCCACTTCTATTATATATATTCTCAAAATACATGGTAGCAATCACGAACAGGTTGTTTATATCACTGAGCGCAACAAACATACACTTGAGGATTCTCTTTTTTTGGGAGAAAATACATTGCGTTATCACAAAGACGAAAAAGATGCTTACGAGTTGCTTCGCACCACGTTTCGTATTGAAGAGGACAAAACGCGAGAGTTGCTCAAAAACATCAAAAGAGAAATCTATATCCCAGAAGTAGAGACAGTAGAGCAACCAGACGAAGATTCCCAAGAGATGTCACAAACCAATATGCAAGCACCGCCTGCTGTTTTTCAAGAACTCAAACTCAAAGGCGAATACTCCTCTATCTATTGGATTGTAAGAATCGGAGAGTGATTGAACTCTTTGGTTTTTAGAGATCTAAATTGAGCCATTTGAAGTGTTGTGAAGTCTAAAGAACTACCAAAAATAATACCGCTATAATATCGCCTCTAAAAAGAGTAAGGAGTGCAATCGTAGATGCTTTTTAAATACAAAGGGGTTCACAAAACAGGTAAACGTCTCAAAGGCACAGTTGATGCAAATAGCATCGAAGAGGCTGGGCAGAAGTTACGATTACAAGGAGTCTACTATGAATCTCTTGTGCCGTCATCTACAAGCTCACTCTCCTTTGAGGCTCTTTCAAAGCGTCAAATGTCAGGAACGATGCTTGCTCTTTTCTCCAAAGAACTCTCCAGTTATCTCAATTCAGGAATGACGATTCTTACTGCAATCAAGTTGCTTGAAAACCAACATCAAGGGGAGAAGCAGTACGTCTCTTTCCTTAACTCTATCAAAACGATGATTGATGAAGGCAAATCGCTCTATAACGCACTTAATTCCCAAAAGGTCTACAAACTTCCTGAGTTTTATCTTCAAAGTCTTAATGTCGCAGGGCAAAGTGGGAAGATGGTCGAGGTGCTTACCAATATGTCAAACTTCTTTATGGCACAAACCAAAGTGCAAAAACAAGTCAAAAGTGCGATGACCTATCCTGCGATTATTTTTACTGTGGCAGTGGGAATGACTGCATTTTTGATCGCGTTTGTAGTGCCAAAAATCACCGAAATTTTTTCTGATACAGGTCAGGCTTTGCCTCCGATTACGCAGTTTGTGCTTGATTTGAGTGATTTTTTGACTGCTCACTACAGTGCGATGATTGTTGGTGTATTGCTTTTGGTTGTGATTTTCAAAGTGATGTATGCCAAAATGGTCACTTTTCACCGTTGGTTTGATGCGATATTGTTGCGTATACCGGTATTGGGTGGATTGATTCAAAATCATGAGTTGGGACGCTTTTCTTATATTCTCTCATTAATGCTCGCTTCGGGTGTCGCTTATGCCAAATCCGTAGAGCTTGCGAAGGCGACTTTTGGTAATTATGGTTTTAAAGCACTTTTTGATGCTGCTAACACAAAAGTGCAAGAGGGAAACAAGCTTTCCAACTCACTCCAAATGAGCAAAGGAGCGAAACTCAAACGTAATTTTTTGCAGTCGCTTGCATTGGGTGAGGAGACGAGTGAAGTCTCAAGTATCTTAGACAATCTCTCAAAGCTTTATGCTGAGGAGAATGAAGAGAAACTCAAACTGCTGTTGAGCTTGATAGAACCTTTTATGATGCTCTTTATTGGTGCAGTGGTCGGCGTGATTGTCGCGGCGATGCTTTTACCTATCTTTACTATGACACAAGGAATACACTCATGAAAAAACTCTCTGTTGCACTCTTTTCACTTTTGGCTTTTGGTTCAGTCGCAAATGCAGATCTTCTTGGCGGAGAACTTAATTTGGGACTTTTTGGCTATACGCCAAGCGGTACAGTTAGTTCATCGTCAGGTCGAGAAAGCAGTCAAAATATAGAAGAAAATGAAGATGCCAATCTTATCGCCAAACTCTATATCGAACAACCCGTGCCAATGATTCCTAATCTCAAACTCGGATACACCAATCTCACTCACGACACTTCGTATGAACTTGATATGACGGATGTGACACTCTACTATCAGTTGATTGATACTGTCGCTGATGTTGATTTTGGAATTACTGCTCGTAATCTCTCTGGTAAAATTTATAGTGCGGAAAATATAGACAAATGGAAACCGATGCTTTATGGAAAAGCAGGCATAGGATTACCAATGAGCGGTCTTGGAATGCAGTTTGAACTGGGCTATAATATTTCTGATGATAATGATGTGATTTATGATATGGAGTTTGGTGTGCGATATACATTTGCTATGGGAATGGGTGCTGAGGTTGGATACCGTTCGTTCCATCTTGAGACTGATGATTTGAAAGAAAATTTCAAAACAAATCTTGACTTTCAAGGGTTATTTGCAAACTTTGTATTGGATTTTTAATGTCTAAACCGCGGTTTAGAAAACTCAAACAAAAACAAAGAGACTCTCAAGCAGAGTCTCCTCTTTCTTCTTTACGTTACCCTTACGCTTTTGCTTCGCTTCGATTTAAAGCAGTTTTGACTGATAGTTTTATGCTTTTGATGCCGATTATGTATGTAGTTTTTTATCTTGTGATGGGCGGAAGAGCAGGTTTTGCAGACAATATGTTAATGGGATGGATTGATATTGTTGTGCCACTTGTAGTAGTGCAGACTCTTTTTTTGGCACGCTTTGGACAGACTCCTGGATATCGTGCGTATGGATTGATGTTGATTGATGAAAAGAGTGGAGAGAAGCCTTCGATTGGCAAGATTGCGATACGAAATCTTCTTTCTGTTTTTTCTTTGTTTCTTTTTATTGGATGGATAATGCTCTTTTTTAGAAAAGATAAAAAAACCTTACATGATCTTCTGACACGTACCGCAGTCATTTCAAAATCCACTTCCTTATGATTTTTTATTTTAATAATGCTCAAATTTTGAGCAAGCTCAAAATTAGGTCGAAAGCAAGCTCTTGTCACTGGTCACTCTTATGAAACCTCTATTGAATCAAAAACTCCAATTCTCTTTTGCTTTTTTGGCAAGTCTTTATTATTTTTTTTATTTTGCTGGAGTGGGTGTTTATGTGATTTTTATGCCCAAAGTTCTTATAGACATAGGCTACAGTGCTGTTGAAGTAGGAGTAATCTATGCGGCTGCACCTTTCGTGCGGTTTTTGCTTCCGTTTGTGTTTCAGCATCTTGTTGTGCTTACATCACGTATCTATTTTGTGTCTCTTCTGTTTACGACTCTTTTGACGTTTTTATTGTTTTTGACTTCGGATCATTTTTGGAGTTATTTGATTGCCAATCTTCTTTTTGGTGCGGCGATGGGAGTTTCTCTTCCTTACGTAGAGACGATCGCTCTCTCCACGCTCTCAAGAAGCCATTATGGCAAAGTGCGTCTTTGGGGATCTCTTGGATTTGTTGCGATTGCATTATGGCTTGGAAGTGTGTTGGATGTGCCGATGGAAGCATTTTATTATTTGAGTGGTCTTGCTTTTGTGACGTTTGTGTTTGGTGCGATGTTGGTGCGGTTTGATACTATCGCACACGAGACAACCGCCTCTAATCGGAGCTTTTCATTACGTCTTTATTGGGCGTTTTGGCTCTCTTTGTTTTTGATGCAGGTGGGATTTGGAGGGTTTTATAATTTCTTTACAATTTATGAAACAGCACAAGGCGTATCGCTTGAGGTGATAGGATGGATGTGGAGTTTTGGAGTGATTTGTGAAGTAGCGATGCTCTATTTTCAAGGACCACTTTTAGAGCGTAATCTCTTGACGATCTTACAGTTTGCGACACTCATCACAGCAGTGCGATGGTTTTTGCTTTATCTTTTTCCAGACTCCATAGCTATGACTTTTGTTTCACAATCTCTCCATGCGATTGGTTTTGCACTCTATCACACTGCGACAATTAGCTATATCTTTTTGCTTTATACTCAAAAAAAACTCGCACAGCAGTTTTATTTGGGTGTCGCATTTGGTTTGGGCGGTTCGGTGGGAGCGATAGTCGCAGGTCAGGTTTATGGCGAGTCACTTTTTTTGGCTGAAGCAATAGTGACGCTTTTTGCAGGAGCTGCACTTTTTTTACACCAAAAACGTAAAGCGTGGATGTCACAAGATGCCCAGCAAATATGATTTTCCTGCTGTGATTCTTGCTGGCGGAAAGAGTCAAAGAATGGGAGAGGATAAAGCATTACTTCCATTTGGAGGCGAAAAGAGTATGGCTCTTTATCAGTATCACAAACTTACCAAACTATTTTCGCAAGTCTATCTCTCTTCTAAAAGTGCAAAGTTTGGGTTTGATGCACCGATTATTTATGATCTCTATCCGCAAAGCTCTCCGTTGGTTGCGTTGTTGAGTATTTTTGGGACGCTTATGTGTAAAAAAGTATTTATATTGAGTGTGGATACACCACTCGTGAATGAATCACAGATAGTTCATATCATCGATGCTTATGGCAAAAATGATGTAGCAGTAATCGCACAAACGAGTGATGGAATTCATCCTCTTTGTGGTCTCTATACTTTTGAGGCGATGCCAAAAGCGACACAGCTTTACACTCAAAATAATCACAAACTTAAAACGCTTTTGGACAATATACAAACACGCAAAGTCTATTTTGATGAGAGTGAATATTTTGTCAATCTCAACTATATGAGTGAGTATCTCAATTACAAAAAGCTACTAACTTCCTAAAATCATTTTAGAAAAGTTCTCCGCATCCAAAGAGGCACTACCGATCAAAACTCCATCTACCTCTTCTATACTACGAATCTCATCAATATTTTTGAGATTTACACTGCCACCATAAAGAAGCGGTCTATTAATCATCGCTTTAAGTTCTTTGTGAACCGTGGTGATCTCTTTTACAGTTGCACTTCGTCCTGTTCCAATCGCCCAAATCGGTTCATAAGCGACAATCAGTTTTTCATAAGAGATATCGATACCATTGAGTTGTGCTTTAAGATATCGATAGACTGCATCTTCACCTATGTCACGAATAGACAACGGCTCGCCAATGCAGTAGAGGATTTCAAATCCCTCTTTTTCAAAGTAAGAGAACTTCTCTATGACTTGATCTTGAGATTTACGCAAAATTCCGCGTCGCTCGCTATGACCTATCATAATGGTACGAATACCAAACTCATCAAGTTGCTCTACGCCAATTTCACCCGTAAATGCACCATTGTAAGCTTCGTGAGCATTTTGTACTCCGATAGTAAAATCCCCTTCATAATGGTCAAAAGCCGTAGTTGGAGGAAAAATATAGACTTTATCTTCAGGCTTTTTTGCACTCAAAGCACTGTTGAGCTTCTCAACGTAAGCATGCGTTGAGGCTCTTGTATGGTTAGTTTTAAAGTTTGCTGCGTAGATCATAAATTACGACTGAAGTGCTTCAACGCCAGGGAGAATCTCCCCTTCGATAAGTTTAAGACTCGCTCCGCCACCTGTACTCACAAAAGTCATTTCATCTGAATCACCTGCTTTATTGACTACATCAGCTGTATCTCCTCCACCTACAATTGTTGTTGCATGTGACTGAGCAATATAGTGAGACATATCGATACTTCCTTTAGAGAATTTATCTATCTCATATACTCCCATTGGCCCATTCCAAATAATGGTTTTTGCATCGTTGATTACTTCGCGGAAGAGTCTTGAGCTTGCAGGTCCTACATCAAGCCCCATCCAGCCTTGAGGAATCTCTTGCGTTGGGAGGAATTTGATAGTCGCATTTTCAGAAAACTCTGATGCAACAACAATATCAACAGGAAGATAGAACTTCACACCACGCTCTTTGGCTTTTGCCATAATGATGTTCGCCTCTTCAATCAAATCATCTTCTACCAATGACTTGCCGATTTCATATCCTTGTGCTTTGAGAAAAGTAAACGCCATACCGCCACCAATAATCACCTTGTCTACTTTTTCGATAAGATTTGTCAATGCTTGGAGCTTGCCCGACACTTTACTTCCACCCACGACTGCTATAAACGGACGAACTGGATCTTGAATTACTTTTTGGAAGAAGTTGATCTCTTTGCCCATCAAAAAACCTGCTGCTTTATGATTGGCATCAAAAAACTTTGCGATCGCATGAATCGAAGCGTGTTCGCGGTGGCATGCACCAAAGGCATCATTGATATAAAAATCACCATAATCAGCCAATGCTTTAGCAAATGTCTCATCGTTTTGAGTCTCGCCTTTTTCAAAACGAACGTTTTCAATAAGCAGAACATCTCCTGCCTCAAGTGATTGAGCTTTTGATTTTGCATCTTCGCCAACTACATCAGACGCCATAAAAATATTGTCTGTTTTGAGTAAGCTGTGAAATCTTTTAGCGACAGTGGCGAGCGAATACTCTGCTTCAAATCCATTTCCTTCTGGTCTTCCAAAATGCGAAGCCAAAACAATTTTGCAATCTCTATCGATACAATAACGAATCGTAGGAAGTGCGGATTTAATACGTCTATCATCGCTAATATTGCCAAACTCATCGGTCGGAACGTTAAAGTCACATCGGATAAAAACACGTTTGCCTACAATATCAAGGTCCCTAATATCTTTCATCATCTATCCTTAAATTATTTTGTTTGAAAACTATGAAATCTCTAAAAATATAGATTGCTTCACTTCGTTCGCAATGACGAATCCCATCTTTGCGAGGCTTCATAAAAGCCAAAGCAATCCAATATGTGGTTTTTTAGAGGTAGCCACTATTTACTAATATGAACGGCCATATCGACAAGTCTTACAGAGTATCCCCACTCATTGTCATACCACGAAAGAACTTTGATCATATTGTCGCCAATCACTTGAATGGTGTCCATGGCTACTACGCTACTTTGAGTTTCACCTACAAAATCTTGTGATACGCGATACTCTTCATCTACGCCAAGAATACCTTTGTGTGATCCTTCGCTGGCTACTTTAAATGCTGTTTTAACCTCTTCAAGAGTAACACTTTTTGATACAGTCACAGTCAAGTCTACCAATGAAACATCAGGAGTTGGTACACGAATCGCCTGACCGTTGAGTTTGCCTTTGAGATTTGGCAATACTTTTGAGATCGCTTTTGCTGCACCTGTGGTTGTTGGCACAAGGTTCAATGCACCCGAGCGTCCTTTTCGTGGATCTTTGAGGCTTCCCTTTGCATCCAAGATTGGCTGTGAACTGGTGTAAGAGTGAATCGTAGTCATCAACCCTTTTTCGATACCAAACGCATCATCCAATACTTTGGCAACAGGAGCGAGTCCATTGGTAGTACAAGAAGCGTTAGAGATAATAGCCTCTCCTGCATAATCATTCTCATTGGCACCAATGACAAAAGTAGGTGTTTCATCTTTTGCTGGAGCAGAAAAGATCACCTTTTCAATGCCATTATCAATATACGGCTGTACTGACTCCATTGTCAAAAAAGCTCCCGTACACTCAAGTACGATTGTAGCACCTGTACTTGCGAAGTCTATTTTTGAAGGATCACGCTCTGAAAAAAGTTTTGCTTTGTCTTTGCCAATGCAGACAAAACCATCTTTGACACTAATATCATCTCGTTTGCTATGCACTGAATCATACTTGAGACCATATTCGATCATCTCAGCTTCTCCTGTGACATTTACTGCTACCAACTCAATGTCATCTCTATCAGCAATAATATGTGCGACACATCTACCGATTCTTCCAAGTCCATTAATAGCTACTTTGACTGCCATGTTGTGATCCCTTCAATAATATGTTAAAATTTTCTTATTCTACTACAGACGGAGTTAGAGTTGCTTAAGTCAAAAAATTCATCGGTTGCACTCTTTGGTGGGAGTTTCGATCCGCCACACATTGGACATCAAGCGATAGTTTTAGAGGCTTTACGTATACTTGATATTGATGAGCTTATTGTTGTGCCAGCCTATCTCAATCCTTTTAAAGTGCAAACATTTGCCACCGCACAAAAGCGTTTGATGTGGTGTAAAAGTATTTTTGAATCGATTCCCAAAGCAACAGTGAGCGATTTTGAACTTTTGCAAAAAAGACCAGTTTTTACTTTCGAAACAGTAAAGCACTTTCAACTCTTTTATCATGTGAAATATTTGATTGTTGGTGCAGACAATCTTCCTACATTAAACAAATGGCACTCTTTTGAATGGCTCAATAGTCAAATAACATGGATCATAGTCACACGTCAAACAGAAAATATCAATACGGATTTTTTAAACAAATCAAAGATATTATCAGTCAATGTTCCTATCAGCTCCACACAAATTAGAGAAGGCGATATGGAGAATGCAATTGATATTCGGATTCTCTCGTCTGTAAAAAATGTAATAATTGCATCAAGTAGAAACAAAAACTTAGAAGGAAAATAAAACAGAATGATTTTAGATCAAAGAATAGAAGCTATCGTAACTCTCTTAGATGAGAAAAAAGCAGATGAGATTGAAGTGTTCAATCTTGAAAATTCAGACTACATGGCAAAACGTGTAGTGATCGCCAACTCTCTCAATGGCAAACACACACAAGCACTCATGGACTATCTCAAAACAGGACTCAAACCTCAAGGCGAGCAGTTTTTGGCAACTGACGAGACGGACGAGTGGAGTGTGGCTGATTTGGGAGATATTTTGATTCACGTGATGATACCTGAGTACAGGCAACGCTACTCTTTAGAGCAGTTTTTGAGCGAACTGATTCAAAAAAATAAAGAAGATACCAAGAGATAAAGTATCTTTTAAGAACCTCTAAAAACCGTCATTCTGAACTTGATTTTTTTCGTCATTCTGAACTTGATTCAGAATCT
>DYPM01000027.1 GCA_020719895.1 Sulfurovum sp.
ATGCGTTTTATGCTATTGCTTTAAAGGGAATGGTACAACGTGGTGAAACTTGACAGGTACCTACTATAATTTATATTTAAATAGAGGTTTCAATGATATTTTTATGATTTATGACTTTTTTTGAAAATAGATCGTATCGCAAATACAGGTGTGAGTACGTATTGCCTCTGCTACAGTATTATTGCTTCGCAAATCATCAAATTTTCTATAATCATAAAACCACAATACATTCACCACCTCTTTGCGTAGATGCTCAAGGTGTTTTTTGTGCTTTGGTTTTAGTTCTGATTCGCCATGGTGAAGATTTGTCAAAAAGTAGATACCTGCGTAGAGTAGGGGATTTTCATAATTTGTAATAATCACTTCATAATCATAAAACATATCGTAAATCTCTTTTGCTTTGGCACTTTGGGTTGTGATTTTGGCTTCAAAATCAGCACGATAGCGTTGTGCTTCTTCTTGAGTGTAGTGGTATCTTGTATCGTTCATCTTCTCTTCAAACCGTTTGCGTTCCACATTGATCCACACATCTACTTCTTTGAGCATACGATCTTTTACTTTCATGGGATCTAATATCTCGATAGGTTTGTGTGCCATATAAAAGCTGTATTTAAATGCTGGATTATCAGGATTGAGAAGCTTCATATAGGGATAAAGAGGTCCTTGTTTGTATTTTGATTTGGATGATTCTTCGGAGGCGAGTAGTTCATTTTGTAGCTCTTTGATTGCTTTGACAGCATTTTTATCTACCAAATAAATCTCTGTATTTTCATAATGGAGTGAATCATAAGGAGAGAGAATACGCCATAGCTTTTCACTTATGATAGGATTAATAGAAGGTTTCATAGTGTTTCCAAGATAATGACTTAAAGTCATTGATTATAGCAGAATCACTATCAATTTCAAACCATTTCAATGTTTCAAAAAAGCCTTATACACTTCAATCAAAAGTGTATAAAATCTTCTATATCAAACTTGTCGTGTGCTAAGAACGAACGCTTCCATATCAGCAACAATCTCATCAAGGGTTCTCTCTCCATCAATAACATGAAGTAGATTTTTGGCGGTATAGAATTTTTGAATCTCATCTAATGGATCAGTGTAGATCTTCATTCGGTGATAAAACACCTCTTCTTTATCGTCACTTCGCTCTTCTCCAAGTTTTGCTTCTGCTACACGTCCAAGAATACGTTGTCTTGCAACAGCTTCACACACTCTCACTTCAATGACAGAAATAAGATTGATTTCATCTGCCTTAGATACAAGTGCGTCAAACGCTTCCATCTGTTCTACGCTTCGTGGATAGCCATCAATAAGAATCGTATCTACAGGTGCATTAGTGATTGCCGACACAATAGTATTGACAATAATATCAATCGGGACTAAAGCACCTTGAGAGATAAAGCCTTCGATTGTTTTGCCAAGCTCTGAACCGCTTGCGACTTCATCACGAAGCATATCACCTGTAGAGTAGTGAACGATATCGTTGTGTTTGTTTGCGATAATACTTGCATCGGTTGTTTTGCCCGAACCTGGTGCTCCAATAATCAAAAAGAGTTTTTTCATTGTTTTCCTTTAAATTTTTTAGATTGCAGAGAGTTGTCTTATTCTAAGACCCAACTCTTTGAGTTGTGCTTCATCCACTTCGCTTGGAGCTTGTGTGAGCAAGCATTGTGCTTTTTGTGTTTTTGGAAAAGCGATTACTTCACGAATTGAGCTTACACCAGTCATAAGCATCACCAATCTATCAAGACCAAGTGCAAATCCACCGTGTGGCGGTGCGCCATATTTGAGAGCATCGAGTAGAAATCCAAACTTCTCTTGTGCTTCCTCTTCGCCGATTCCTAAGATTTTGAATATCTCTGATTGCATCTCTTCTTTGTGGATACGAATCGAACCGCCACCCATTTCTACACCATTGAGAACAATGTCATAAGCGATTGATTCTAACTCTTCGATATCCTCATAATCGAGTGATTTTGGTTGTGTAAAAGGGTGATGAAGTGCTTTAATATGACCATTTTCCACTTCAAACATTGGAAAATCGGTAACCCATAAAAACTTAAATACTTTTTGAGGAATAATCTCCATAGTCTCTGCAAGGAAGATACGAAATCTACCCATATAATCCCAAACTAATTTTTTGTCACCTGCACCAAAAAATACCGCATCGCCCACTTCAAGTTCACATCTATCCACAATCGCTTGAAGATCACTTTCGCTAAAAAACTTTGCAAGTGGTCCTTTGAGTCCATCCTCTTTCATCTGAAAGTATCCCAAACCTTGCGCTCCAAATTTACGAACATAATCCTCGAAGCTTTTCATTTGACGTTTGGAGAATATATTGTCGCCATTGGGAACACGAAGTGCTTTGATACGGTTTTTTTTGGGTGTTTTTGCGATATTGGAAAAAATCTCATTGTCACATCGCTCAAAGATATCAATCACATCTACCATTGCCAAACCATAACGCATATCGGGTTTGTCACTGCCGTATTTTTCCATCGCTTCTGCATACGTCATACGGTCAAATTGCTTTGGAATCTCAAATCCACACGAACTAAAAATATCATAAATAAGTGTTTGGGCGATCAAGATCACATCTTCCATTTCGCAAAAGCTTAGCTCAACATCTATTTGTGTAAATTCTGGTTGTCTATCAGCACGCAAATCTTCATCTCTAAAACATTTTGCAATCTGAAAATAGCGATCAAAACCGCTCACCATTAAAAGTTGTTTAAAAAGTTGCGGAGATTGGGGTAGGGCGTAGAACTCGCCATGGTGTACACGACTTGGTACAAGATAGTCTCTTGCACCTTCTGGTGTGGATTTGGTCAAAATCGGTGTTTCTACTTCAAGAAAACCGAGATTATCCAAACTATTGCGTGCAACAATGGTGATTTTAGATCTAAGTTTGAAGATATCATAAGATTTTTGGGTGCGAAGTTCGAGGTAGCGGTAGCGGAGTCTAATCTCTTCATTTACTTTTTCATCGCCAAGCTCAAAAGGCATCGGTTTGGAGCGATTTTCAATCATTAGCGTCTCTACTACGATTTCAATTTTGCCTGTTTTGAGTCGAGGATTTTCGAGTCCTTCGCCTCTTGCTCTTACTTTTCCTGTAGCAATCAATACAAATTGATCTCTCACTTGTTCTGCGAGTGTATGGACAGTTGTATTATCAGCTGGATCACAAACTAACTGTACTACTTCGTCTTTATCTCTTAGGTCGATAAAGATCAACCCGCCGTGGTCTCTTCGGCTTGAAACCCATCCTGCTACGGTGACTGTTTCACCGATATGGGTTTCGTATATATTTGCACAATAGTGTGTTCTCACGTTGGTTTTCCTCAAAATAGAATGATTTGATTATAACCTATTGAAGATTATTGTTTGGTGGCAACTTTTAAGGCAAAGAGAATATTTGAGTGTCTTGTATTGGTGAAATACACTTATTCGTTTGAGCGTATAAAATCAGTTAAGCTATTAGGGTATAGTTCCGCGTTTTTAAAACAGATATTTTATTGAAGGAGTTATCATGGATTATAATAAACTAAAAAAGTTTTGCCGTCCGTTTAGAATTGCTATCGGAAGCATTTTGATTATCGCTGGTATCGCAACTGGTATTGTGTGGTTCTATCTTGGAATTATTCCATTGGTAGTAGGTCTTATGGATTTTTGTCCTCTATGTATGATCACTAAAAAGTGTGATATCAACCCAGTGGTTGAAACCAAAGAAGAGTCTACACAAAACGAAACAAAAGAGTAAGTTTTTCTTGAGGGAGAGAGGAAAATCACAACAGTTTCAATAAAAATATCTTCATCAACCGCAAATATCTACTCTATTTCATCGATGGTTTTTATCTCCAAAAACTCTTCAAGCAACTCTTGGGCTTCTTCTTCATCCATCTCGTCGCGATTGATCTCTTCGATGATCGCATAACACTCTGTGCGCATTTCACGTAACTCTTCGAGGTCTGCTTTTTGCTCTTTGGTTGCGTGTTTAGCTTTGTCTATCTCCTCAAAAAGCTCATCAATAGCAATCTCAAGATCAGGAAGCAGTTCGTTTTCAAGGAGGTTTTTTAGTTTTTGGGCAGATGTCATAGAAGTTATCCTTTTTAAAAATAGTGATGGTATTGTATCCAATCCTCTTTGTAGGATTCTATGTTTTTTGGAGATAATTAATCTATCATATTGTTCTGTTGGATATACTGCCAAATTACTTTTGAAATCTGAAAAGGATTTAATTTTTATGCTCTCGTTTGTCTCATCTAATATATATTTTTTCAAAAAACATGCCATTAAAATTGCTTTTATATTGATAGCAATACTCTTCTCTTATCTTGCCTACCATCTTTATATGGCTCCTGTTGAAGGACTTCAAAATAAATTTGTTTATTTACTCAAAAGCAAAGGGTATATTATTTTATTTGCTTGGAGTATTCTTGAGGGAGAATTGGGGCTTATTATGGCAGGACTTTTGTGTTATACGCGTGACATGGAAGTGTGGCTTGCTATTTTTATTGCTGGTCTTGGAGCTTTTGTGGGAGACCAGATCTACTTTTATGTTGGTAGATATAACAAAACATACGTTTACACAACATTTAAAGGTCACAGAAGAAAATTTGCTCTTGCTCATTTGATGCTCAAAAAATATGGATGGATTATTATTTTTGCACAACGTTATATGTATGGTATGCGAGCAATTATCCCTATATCCATAGGATTGACAAAGTATGATGCAAAAAAATTTGCTCTTATTAATCTTATCAGTGCGTGGAGTTGGGCTTCTGTTACTATTATTCCTGTGTGGTATTTTGGAGAAGAGATTTTGTCAGTATTAGAGTTGATAAAATCAAATTTTTATTATGTCCCTGTTGCTATTTTTGTTGTTGTTGCTATTTTTGTTGCGTACTATTACACTCAACAGAAAAAAACGAAATCTATCTGATTGAGACCTCTGAATAAACATTATTTAGATTGCCACGGTTTGTTCCAAACCTCGCAATGACAGGATTTGTCATTGCGAACGAAGTGAAGCAATCTATGTTTTAGATATTCTCTATATTTTATAAACCAACGCTATTTCGTGACAGATTGGAAAATGAATACACTTGATACAATCAGCCCATATTTTATGTTCAGGAATACTCTCTTTTGGGATCTCTCCAAAACCTATTTTTTCAAAAAACTGTGGCACATACGTCAAAACCAATACATCCTCTTCTACACCCAATGTTTTTGCTTCTTCTATACAGTAGCGTACCAATTTTTCTCCAATGTGTTGTCCGCGATAGGTTTGAGCTACAATCAAACTACGAATCTCCGCAACTCTTGGAGAATGAATATGCAAAGATGCATATCCGACCAATTGATTTTCGTCTTTGGCTAACACGTAAGATCTAATAGTTGTCGCCACTTCATCGTCGGTTCGTTTTAGAATCGTACCATCTGCGACTTTATCGGTAACGAGTTGTTGCATTGTGGGAATATCATAAAGGGTTGCTTTGTTTAGGGTTATCATTTTGTTCTCCAAATTCCACTCCAAAAATAGTATTTAAAATCTCTTGATGCACTTTCTCTTGTCCTTTTTTATTGAGATTTGAGATTGTGATTGCATCTGGAAACGCTTTTTTGAGTCCGCTTCTCTCTTTTTGGTTTAGTTTGTCTATTTTTGTAAAAACTGTAAGGTATTTTTGATCAGGACGCATAAACTCTTTGATGTATGATTTTACTGCATCATCAATTACTGTATCGGGGTGTCTCGCATCTCTAAGATGTATAAAAAGACGGATTGAAATTCGCTCTTTGATAAAATCCACCAAATTGCCTTGCCACGCCTCTTTGAGTGTTTTGGAGACTTTAGCATATCCAAATCCTGGAAGATCTACAAAACGCACTGGATAACGCACTTCGCTATAGAGATATTGTGTCTCAAAAAAGTTGATAAGTTGCGTTTTGCCAGGTGTAGCAGAGCTTTTTGCTAAATTTTTGCGATTGGTTAAGGTGTTGAGTGTAGAGCTTTTGCCTACATTAGAACGTCCCAAAAAAACCACTTCGCTCATACTCTCAGGAAGACTGTCTTTAAGACTTTGGGCGGATTTGATGAAGTTGGCTTCGATAATTTGTGGTGAGTTCATCTATTGCTTCTCTTCGCTTTGATTGACATCAAACAAAAATCTTACAGGTTGTTTTGGTTTGCCCAAAATCTCTGCTGTGCCACTTTGCATATCGATAGTCACCTTCTCTCCAAATATTTTTCGATGATTGATAAGATCAAAAATCTCAACTTTTCCTCTAAAAAGATAAGTGTCTTTGAGAGGAAGATAGTCCAACTCCTCTGAGCGACCGCTATAGTGTCCTTTTGTTGAAAAAAGTTCAAAGGAGACATTCCCAACGGCACTATACATTTTGGTTTGGTTTCCTTCGTCAAAATAGACATTGACTTTGTTGGATAAAATATGACTCTTCTCTTTGCTAATCTTTACATTGCCTTCAAAAAAAACCTCTTTTTGTAGTTGATTTGCAAACATAGTATCGGAGATGATTTCTACTTGCTCTGCGACTAATGCACGCATCGATAGTAGTAATAGTAATACTGCTTTTTTCATTTTGACTCCTACTCCTTGATGGTTATTTTTTTGAGTTGCGTATAACTCTCTATCGTATTGGCTCTCATCTCTTTGGTTCTGCCATTATAAACCATTGATTTTCCATATGAAACTGTATCAAATCGACGTGCTTCAAAAGGCACAGTAATCTCCAATAGTGTTGTTTTTTGATGATAAATTGCTTTTTGAGTTTTGTATATTTCACCATCGTGTTGTTTTAGAGTGACATTTCCTTCCATCCAAATCGTATCATCGCCCTCAAAGATTGCAACTGTAGCACGCAAATCGTCGAGATCGTAAGAGTGGTAGATAAATCTCTCAAGTTTTAGTCGTTCTTTCTCTTGTACGCCATAACGACTTGTGGCGGTACTTAATGTACTATTGGTATCCACTTCTGTGTAGATAGTGTTTGTGAAGATAAGTTCTGGAACAGATTGGTTGTTTACTACTCCTAAAGCATCAAACCTAAAAACAAAAAGCATCCCCACAATACTCACCGTAGCAACTGCGAGTATTCCCTCTATTCTCATTGCCACAATCCAATAAATTGTGATTCAAGCCCCTCTTCAACAATCAATCTTTCGATCATTTCACGTACTGCTCCTTCGCCACCTTTTGCATTAAGTACGACATCTACCTCTTTGGTGACATACGCAACTGCATCTGCGGGAGCAAAACTCTTTTTTGCAACTCTAAGCATCGAGAGATCATTGAGATCATCTCCTATTGCTGCAACATTTTCCATCGTTAAATTAAGTTTCTCAAGTAGCATTTCAAGTGTTTGACGTTTGTTCTTTACTCCTTGATAGTAGTGTTCGATATGAAGCTCTTTTGCTCTTTTTTCTACAATCTGAGAACTTCTGCCTGTAATGATTGCTGTTTTTTTACCAAGCTTAAACCATGACTCAATCGCTAAACCATCTTTAACATTAAATGCTTTAATCTCATCTCCCATTTGATTATAGATAATCTCTCCCTTAGTCATAGTACCATCTACATCCAATACAATCAATTCGATACTCATAAAATTCCTTTTGTACTGGGTATTCCAGTGCGTGCATTATGTGTAGTCGCACGACGCAGTGCAACCGCCAATGCTTTAAAAGATGCCTCAATAATATGATGGCGATTTTTGCCACGATGATAGACAAGGTGCATCGTGAGTGGAAGATTGAGTGCAAATGCACGGAAAAACTCCTCTACAAGTTCCGTATCAAACTGTCCTACTTTTCCCTCTACGGGAAGTTCAAAAACCAAAAAACCTCGATTGGAGATATCAATATCGCAACTCACACTTGCCTCATCCATCACTACAGTCGCATTTCCAAATCGTTCAATCTTCTCTACAGGATAGATTTCTTTGTGTAGTGCTTTGCCTATAGCAATACCAATATCTTCGACCGTATGATGATCATCAATATGAGTGTCTCCTTGACACTCTACTTCCAAATCAATCAAAGCGTGTTTGGCAAAAGACTCCAACATATGATCTAAAAATCCTACACCACTTTTGATTGTGGCAATACCGCTACCATAGAGTTCCAGCTTCACTGTAATATTGGTCTCTTTTGTATTTCTTTGTAACTCAATCATTCTAAACTCCTCACTTATAGTCTCACAATAAACGCATCAGACATATGATGTGCAATTTTGAAATCCATCGCTTCTGCTTCTGAACCAAATCCCATCAACCAAACACGATAGAGTGGTTCGCCGTCCACATCATCAAATTTACGAATCACAGGATAGTAGCGTTCATCTATACCGCTATATTTTCTTTTGAAGACTTTTGCACCTTCATAGTGTCTGAAGGCTCCGACTTGAACACCAAAGTTGGTAAGTTTTATCTTCACTTGAGTGTTGGTTTTTCGTTGTTTTGCGATAGTGTCTGGAGAGTAAACATTACCTGCAAATCCGACTACTTGCAACTCTACTTTTGCAGTACCACACACATCAAGCCCGAGCGATTTACCCGCTCCAAAACTACAGTCGATAATACGCCCCGACACAAAAGGACCTCTATCGTTAATTCGCACTATTGTGTTTTTTCCATTTTGCATATTTTTGACACGCACCATTGTGTCCATCGGCCATGTTTTGTGTGCTGCAGTTGCTTCGTTCATATTGTACGTTTCGCCATTGCTGGTCTTTTTACCATGAAAATGAGGACCATACCAACTTGAAATACCTTTCATTTTATCGCCAACTTTGACATAAGTAGGATGGTATCTTTTTCCGCGAACCATATAAGAACGCATCGTAGCTTCATTGTATCTTTTGACTTTTGGCGATTGTTTTGTTGGTTGTTTTTTTTGACTACATCCTCCAGTGAAAAATACAAAAAACAACAACACCCATATTATATTTCTACGCATTACACAACCTAAACAAAAAAATAATTGAACCATCTGATTAATTCTCAAATTTTGAGCAAGCTCAAAATTAGGTCTTCAGCAGACGGCTCTCGCGACTATTCGCTATTATAGAATTTATATTCAATCAGAGGTCTCAATTAAAACCAAAGATAGCTCAAATCGAATGAAATCGTGATTTTGACGTGAAATTGCTTTGTTTTGCCTTGCTATTTTTATATACCAAACAATCTAAAGGTATTTACACGTGTCAAATGTATCATTTCTTCTTCGCTCATTTGTGAGAGTGTTGCCATGTTTTGCATGACAAGTGCTACATAAGCGGGTTCGTTACGTTCTCCACGATGAGGATGTGGCGTCAAGTAGGGAGCGTCAGTTTCGATAAGAAGTCTCTCTTGCGGGATTTTGGGATAGACATGAAGTAGTTTTTTGGCATTTTTGAAAGTCAATACACCTCCAATACCAAAATAAAAATTGAGAGAACTAAGCTTGAGTAGCGATTCATCGGCATTGTAGCAGTGCAATACGCCACCTGTTTTGGCATATTGCTCTAAAAGCAATTGAGCATCTTGACTTGCTTCTCTAATATGCACTATCAAAGGTTTGTGTAGTGCATTTGCCCAAATGATTTGATCAATAAAAATCTCTTTTTGTCTCTCTTTTTCTTGAACAATAGTTTCAGGAGATTGGGGAAGTCTATAGTAATCCAATCCGCACTCACCAATAGCAACACATTTTGGATGAGAAACAAATGGCTTAAGTGACTCTTTATCGTAAGATAGTGCATCATAAGGATGAACACCAACAGCAAAATAAACACAATCATAACGTTCGGCTATCTCTACTGCTCTTTGAAGTGTTTTAGGGTCAGCCCCTGGGATAATAAATTGATTCACGCCACGCTCTTTTGCTCTTGCAATTACAACATCAATATCTTCATTAAATCGCAAATCATCAAGATGACAATGGGTATCTATCATTGGCTTTGACCTTTTTTATTGAATTGAATCATCTGAATTAAATAGATTGCTTCACAATGTTCGCAATGACAAAGTACCGTCATTGCGAGGTTTAGAGCAAACCGTGGCAATCTAAATAATATTTAATCAGAAGTCCAAATTCCTTTAATTAAGAGTAATTTTATCTTAAAATACTAAAATACTTTTATATCTTAAGTCGCAGAGTTGCTTTTTCTTCCTCCTTCTAAAAAAGTTACCCAAACGGCTACCACCCTCCCAACCATTGATTTATCTGTGGCTTAAGATAGACTTTCACCACTTCTATTTATTGAGCATCCAATATTTTAGTAATCTCATCCATTGCATCTTGATTTTTTAGTCTAAACTTAATTTCAATACGTCTTGATGCTTGTTTGTCCTCTTGTCCATTAGCAATGATTGGATCAAGATATGCACGACCAGCAGCGTACATTAATGGTTCTAAACCATACTGTTTGGAGTAGGGTTGACCCAGTAAAAAGCTCATTACTGCGTGTGCTCGTTGTTGTGAGAGTTTGAGATTGTAGAGATATTCACCATCGCTGTCGGTATGACCTTCGATAGTGATCTGTTCAATATGCTCTTTAATCTCTTTGTTTTCCATCAGCGTATGAATGTAGTTCTCAAAAGTTTTTGAGATCTCTTCTTTGGACTCCTCTTTGAGTGCGGCACTGTCACGATCAAAAAGAATATTAGATGCCAAACGTAATGCACCGCTTTTTTTGTCTATATTTATTTTATCTCCCAAACTCTCCTTAAGTGCTGTGATCACTTTGAGTTTGATGCCTGTGAGGAATTTAATCTTCTCTTTTTGACTTTGCATTTTTACCAAAAGAGCATCATAATTGATCTCTTGTTGGTTCAATTGGGAAGAGAGAGTTTCTATTGTTTGATGTTGTGAAGTAAGCGTTTGATTGGATTCGTTGAGTACGGAGGCAAGAGAAGAGAGAGTCGCCTCATACGCCATAATACGCTCTAAAGCTTCTTGAAGAGAGAGGTTATTTTCTTGTAGTTTGGATTGTGTTAGTGAAATATTTTTGGCGTATTGATTCTTTTCGCCTTCGCTTTGTTGCAATGTTTGTTTTAGTATTTTGATGTTCTGTTTTTGAGAATCAATGGTTTTATTTTTGAAAGCGAGTTGCTCTCCTCTTTTTTTGATGATATTGCTACGATAATTGATCATTGACTCTTTTTGAGCAACTATATTTGTGAGTTGAGAGATATCAAATTTAAGTTTGACTATCTCTTTTTTGGATTGATTGAGTTCTTGCGAGACAATAGCAAACTCTTCTTTTGAGGCTCTAAGCCCTTCTTTTAGAAAAATAGTTTTTGCGACAATCATACCTACTAAAAGAATAAAAACAAACAATAATCCTGCCATAAGATCAGAATAAGAAAGCCAAAGATTTCCTAATTTGTTTTCATTTGAATTACTCATTTTTTGTCTCATTTTTTTAATGCTTTAATCTCTTCGATAAGGCGTAAGTTTTGTTGATTAATGATTATTGCAAAATGATTGAGTTTTTCGATTTTTGTTTCAAGTTTTGTGTTGATATTTTTGATATTATGATCAACTTCTGCATCAAAATGGTGGAGTTGCTGATGAAAATGTCTTGTGTTTTGCTCTAACACAATTAAACCTTTTTCAATATCTCCAATCTCTTTCTCGTCTTTTCTCTCTTCTCTTGTTTCTACCTTTTCTAAAGCATTGCTTAACACTATTGATGATTTTCTTATATCGTTGGTTAAATCAGTAAAACTTTTATTGGTAAGCTCTGCAATTGAACTAAAGTTATTGAGATATTGTGCATTGAGGTCAATAACAAACTTCGTGCTAAAACTTTTTTTTAAGGTTGCTACAATCGCCTCATCTTTAAGTTTGCTTTGCAAATGTTGATTCTTGATAAGTTCGCTCTCTTTCCATACATTAAATTGGTGTGTTTTTTCAAGAGAAAAAATAATATTGTCGATTTTTAAGCTCCCTTTTTTTTCAAAATATGTCCAAACCAATGAGAGGAAAATACCATAGATCGAAGCATAAAACGCCGTACCAATTCCACCCAACAACATCGAAATATCCTTATCCAATGCTTCGACATCAGATACACTAAAATCAGGCATAGAGAGTGCGATTGCTGTGAAAGTACCCAAAATTCCCATCATAGGAAAGACCGAACTTGCAACACTTGCAAATTGATCACTTCTAAGTCCTTTGTAATACTCTTGAATAAAATTTCTGACATCTAAAGTAGATTTGGTTTGACCTACAATAGTTAAGGCGTTGTCACGCATCGCCTGATTGAGTGTCTCTTGCATTCGTGGTAACTCTTGAAACATACGACATACCATATAGTGTGCATTGTGTTTTACAAACAAAAGATAAGTAACAAAAATAATAAACACAATCAACACGGTATGGCTTTTGATATCTAAGGGAACAATATCCAAATACCCAAAAAGCATCAGCACAAAAAAGAGAAAAGGCATCAAAAAAATTACAAACGCCTTGGAAAAACAAGTTTTGGCTTGATTTGCATTAGGTTCTTTCATAGACTATCCTCGTTGAACTTTTAAAGTTTACGTCTTTTGTGGTCACATCAAACTCCACACAGACGAAGCGAAACTCTCCCAAAGAGATATTTGTCTTTAAAGGAGAGAAGTGATTGGCGTTACTTAAGGGACGATACGATGTATCATCTCATTGAAAATTTCTGCTTTTTGCTCTTCAAGAGAATCGACACTTTCAATCAACTCTTGATTTTCTTTGTCTTTGTTATCGCGTGCTTTTTTGAGATAATCAATGTTTTTGACCTGCATCTCTATGGTGCGTTTCTGTTGTACGTTGATCTGCTTAATCTCTTCAAGTTCAACGGTGAGCGTATTTATTTTTTGCTCTTGCTCTTGAATGGTACGGCTCTTCTCTTCAATCTCACGTTGTTTATCTGCCAAAAGCCGTTCTTTTTCTGCCAAAAGCGCCTCTTTCTGCGCTAAAAGTGTCTCTTTTTCTATCAAAAGCTCTTCGGTTTTTTTAAGTTCATCTTGAGTCTCTTTGAGTGCTATAGTTACTTTTTCAAGTTCAAGCTCTTTCTTTTTGAGTTGCTCTGTTACTATCATAAGTTTTCGCTCTGTCTCATCGAGTTGCTGTTTGATAATAATTGTTTTGGAGACAACTGCTCCAACCAAAAGAATAAATACAAATAACAATCCTGCCATAAGGTCTGCATAGGAGATCCAAAAGTTGGCATCTTCTTCTTTTTGTTTGCCTCCAATCACAATCTACCTCCCTTCTTTGAGTTTTTCAATCTCTTGCATCATCCAGCGATTTTGTTCATTAATAACGCTTACAAATGCTGTGAGTCGATCTACTGCGTTCGCAAGTTCTTCATCTACTTTGACGAAAGTTCGATTGACTGTTCCATCAAAACCATCTATGCTGTTACTTAAAAGTGTTGCTGTGTCATTAAATGTAGCGATATTTTTTTCCAACAAATGTACGGCATTCATTCCGTCCTCTTTCTGCTGGATAGTCTCAATGGTTGTGTTTAGTTCATTCGAAGCGATATGCAATTTTTCAGTCAATTCACCAAAACTTCTATTGGTAAGATTGACGATGGAAGTGAAGTTTTTGAGATAGTGTTCATTGAGATCACGTACAAACTCCATATGGAAAGTCTCTTTGAGAGTTTGAATAATCTCTTGGTCTTTAAGTTCGGTGAGCATATGTCTATGTTTGGTGAGTTCGCTCTCTTTCCAAACATTATTTTCATACGTACGCTCAAGTGAATGGACGATTTTATCGATTTGCAATGCACCGCGTTTTTCGAAAAAAGTCCAAACCAATGAAAGAAAAATACCATAGATCGAAGCATAAAAAGCAGTTCCAATTCCTTCAAGCAAAAGCGAAATGTCTTTATCCAACGCTTCAACATCTGATACTGTAAAGTCTGGCATAGAAAGAGCAATCGCAGTAAAAGTACCCAAAATACCCATCATAGGAAAGACCGAACCCGCAACGCTTGCAAACTGTTCACTGCGGATATCTTGATAGTATTCATTAAAGTAAGATGAAATATCAAGGGTAGATTTGGTTTTATCCATAATAGTCAAAGAGTTGATACGAAGTGCATCTTGCATTGCATTTTGAAAGTTTGGAAGTGTGCCTTTGATATGGCATATAGCATAGTTGGCGTTGTGTTTTACAAAAAAGTAAAAAGTCACAAAAATAATTGTCACAATGATAACGGTGTGAATTTTGACTTCAAGAGGAATAAGCTCCAAATATCCCAAAATCATCCCAAGAAAGAAGAGGAAAGGAAATAATAAAATAACAAGTGTACGCATAACACAAAAACTGACTCTATTTTTTTTGATTTCTGACATTGATCTCTCCGTTTTAATTTAAGTGAGATTGTACTCGCATTCATATAAGAACCAACTAAGCATCTTAGTTAATTTTTTAATTTAAATTCAAAATTGAAACACTTAGGGGTTTGATACTATAATATAAGGATATTTCTAAAAGCACAGATTGTCTTGTCTACGTTTGTAGTGATAAATCATCTCTTTGCGAACAAAGTGAAACAATCCATATTTAGAGATTCATAATAAGCTATTTTTAAAAGGCAATCGCTTTGGAAGCGTCTCAGACACAAAAATTTATTCTCAAACTCTTTTCTGAAATTATGGTCAAAGGCAATAAGGCCAAAAAACAGATGATAGGGCAACTTTTTGGTAATCTTAAAATATTACTCTCCCACAATCAAGCGATTGCGATACGTAAGTTTGGCGACAAGATTGAAGTGGTCGCACCTCTTGAGGTGACCCAAAAAACACGTCGTATACTTCTTGATACGTCGGGTATTGATCAAGTTCTTGAAGCAATTGGATTTGATAATGTTGAGACGCTTGATCAAATCAATACTATTGTGTCTCAAGTGGTTTCTGCCACTATTGAAAACAAAACTTTCGTGGTGCGTACCAAACGTAATGGAAAACACCCTTTTAGCTCTTCGCAGATATCAAGTGAATTGGGACGTTATCTTCTTGAGAATACTAATGCAAAAGGAGTGGATTTACATACTCCAGAGGTGACTGTTCGACTTGAACTTGTCAATCATCAACTTAATATTATTACTGCAAAACATCAAGGATTAGGCGGTTTTCCTATTGGTACACAAGGAGAGATTCTCTCTTTGATGTCAGGTGGTTTTGACTCGACTGTTGCTTCATATCTTGCTATCAAAAGAGGCATTAAAACCCATTATCTTTTTTTTAATCTTGGCGGTATCGCTCATGAGATTGGAGTCAAACAAGTAGCGTTTTATTTGTGGAATAAGTTTTCTTCTTCGCATCGCGTCAAGTTTATTACTGTGCCGTTTGAGGATGTGGTAGAAGAGATTTTTCGTTCCACTTCACAGCCTTATATGGGTGTGACACTCAAACGATTGATGCTTATTGCATCAGAAAAAATTGCTGATGAGATGAAAATAGATGCAGTGATGACAGGAGAGAGTGTCGCTCAAGTGAGCAGTCAAACCCTTAGAAATCTTGCACTGATTGATCAAGCCACTACAAAATTGGTGCTTCGTCCGCTTGCTATGATGAATAAACCAGACATTATTGCTATTGCCGATGCGATAGGGACAAAAAAATTTGCCGAAACAATGCCTGAATATTGTGGTGTAATCTCTAAAAATCCTGTTATACACGGCTCCTTCAAACGTATTGTAAGAGAATCCAAAGCATTTGATTATGATGTACTTCAAACTGCTGTTGCCTCTGCAAAAACAGTCGATATTCATACTATCATCGAAGATATCAATCGTTTGGCTCCAGTTGCTGTTGAGTGTGAGATTACCCATTTCAATCAAGTGATTGTAGATATTCGTGCAGATGAACATCGTACACCAGTACCATTTGAAACTCTTGCGATTGCGTTTCATAAACTCAAATCAGAGTTCAAAAAACTTCCTCAAGACAAAGAGTATCTTCTTTATTGTGATAAAGGCGTATTGAGTCAGCTTCATGCTCAATATTTACGAGACGAAGGTCATCACAATCTCAAAGTATTTCGCCCCAAAGATATAGTATGAACTTTTCACGATTTTATTTAATTCCCATTAGCGGTTATCAATATCTCTCCAAAATGCTTCCATCGTCGTGTCGTTACTATCCGAGTTGTTCGGAGTATGCAAAATGGCAATTTCTTTTCAATCCACCACACAAAGCCATACTCTACAGTACGCTTCGTATTGGTCGGTGTAATCAGCTTTTTTTAGGTGGTATAGATTATCCTCTTGTCTCCTATAAACCACCAAAACGACTTCAGTTGATTGATATTAAACGCTTTTGTGGCAAAATGATCATCGTCTACTGGTTAGTGCCACATACACAAAATAACCGATTTTATGCCATAAAGGATTTTGATGCCACAACAATTACTGCTCCACTCGCCTCTTGATATGCACCTTCATTTGCGAGATGGTGAGATGCTCCAAAAGATTGCCAAAGAGAGTGCTTATAGCTTTTGCGGTGCGATCGTCATGCCAAATCTTACTACGCCAGTCACTACAAAAGAAGCAGTGATTGCCTACAAAGAGCGTATCAAAGAGGCGATTGGAGAAGAGAAATTTGAGCCTTATATGACTCTTTTTTTTAAATCTGACTTCGATAGAACATTTTTGGAATCACTCAAAGCACATATCACCGCAATCAAACTTTATCCCGCAGGTATCACTACAAACTCTTTTGGTGGCGTCAGTGGTTTTGATATCCAAACACTCCAAAAAACACTCCAAGCGATGAGTGATTTGGAAATACCGCTTTGCATTCACGGAGAAACCAACGGTTTTGTGATGGATAGAGAAGCAGAGTTTGTACCGATTTATGAGAGATTGGCGACTGCATTTCCAAAGCTCAAAATCATTATGGAGCATATTACCACTAAAGCAAGTGTCGAGGCGTTAGAGAGACATGAAAATCTCTATGCGACTATCACACTTCACCATCTTTTGATTACCTTAGATGATGTAGCAGGAGGATTGTTGCGACCGCATCTTTTTTGTAAACCTATCGCAAAACATCCCAAAGATAGAGAAGCACTTCTTGATGTTGCACTCAAAGCACATCCCAAAGTGATGTTTGGCTCCGACTCCGCACCTCATCCAAAAGAAGCAAAAGAGACGTGTGGTTGTGCTGCTGGTATTTTTACGGCTCCGATTGCACTGCAGATGCTCGCTGAACTGTTTGAAAAACATGGTTCATTGGAGAAGTTGGGTGATTTTGTGAGTGGCAATGCTAAGCGTATCTACAGCATCACACCGCTTTCCAAAACTGTCGTACTCGAAAAATCTCCATTTCGTGTTCGCGAACACTACAACGGTGTCGTTCCGATGTTTGCAAATGAGACTATTGCTTACATTATTAAAGAGGTGATCAATGGATAAGCGACTCAAAACATTTGTAGAAGGTCACAGTGATTTTCGTCAAGTGAGGTTTGAAAAAAACAGAAAGAGATTTTATGATTTGGTGCAAAAAGGACAAAATCCAAAAGCTCTTTTTATCGGTTGCTCCGATTCTCGTGTCGTTCCTGAACTCATTATCGGCTCTAAGCCAGGAGATCTTTTTATCATTCGTAATATCGGAAATTTTGTTGCACCTTTTAAACCTGATGCTGATTTTCACGCGACTGCTTCAGCGATAGAGTATGCAGTGAGTATTCTTGAGGTCTCTGATATTATCGTTTGTGGACACTCTCACTGTGGTGCGATTGAAGCGTTGTTTCATCCTATCCAAAAAAATAATGAAAACATTCATACGATAAAATGGCTTGAGCTGGGTGAAATCGCCAAAAATACAGCACTTTTGCAGTACAAAAACGGTGAACTCAAAAATACCGATAAGATGCTACGTTATACAGAAAAACTCTCAGTAGTTCATCAAATCGACAATCTTCTCACCTATCCTGGTGTCAAACGACGCGTCGATGATGGAACTCTTTTTTTGCATGCGTGGCATTATGAGATTGAAAGTGGAATCATAGAGAGTTATGATGATGCTCTTTATGAATTCAGACCTTTAAGGTAAAATTCAATTTACCCTAATCATTATCAGCTGACACAGAAAGGTTGCAGTGTCATATTAAGTTGTTGATAGTATTTGG
>DYPM01000028.1 GCA_020719895.1 Sulfurovum sp.
CCATTTTAGGACACAACAGATGCCAAATCAAATTTGGCATGACGGTTTTTAGAGATGCACTTTTATAAAAAAGTGCGTAAAACTTCTATCAATCTCGAAAAACAAGTTTTTTGTAGCTTTAGAGGATTGCAGGGACACTTGCGTCCCTGCCACTCAAACGGACTTATTCGTTTGAGTGTGTAACATCAGATAGAAAAGTCAAAGCAATCCAAGAAGTGCTATCAAAAGTACAGGCGGTGTAATCACAAGCCCCACCTTCATATACTCAATCCATCCAATAGTGATTCCTTTTTTTGCTAGCACATGAAGCCACAACAGTGTTGCCAATGAACCAATCGGTGTCATTTTGGGACCTAAATTACTTCCAATGATATTAGCATAAGCAAGAGTTTGCATATTGGCTTCATCTATCGCAATATCCATAATCATAACAGTAGGCATATTGTTCATCACGCTACTCAAAAGTGCCGAAAGAAATCCCACACCTATCACCGCCACACTTGTACCCATCTGTTGCATCCAAAGAATCGTCTCACTTAACAATCCTGTCAATCCTGCATTTTTGAGTCCATAAACAACCACATAAAGACCGATAGAGAACCACACGACTTGCCACGGTGCAGCTTTGATAGTCATTATTGGTTTGACTGCTTTGTAGTGTGTGCCAATTGCCAAAAATATCAAAGCACCGCCCAATGCAAAAAGCGAAACAGGCAAATGGTACGCATCTCCGACAAAATATCCAATCATCAAAAATCCCAAAAACCACCAGCTCAAACGAAACATAGTATGATTTTTGATCACAGATTGGGGAGTCGCAAGATTTTGTATATCAATATGTGCAGGAATTGATTTTCTAAAATAGATCCAAAGTACACCCAATGAAGCCAAAATCGCCAAAAGATTTGGCAAAAACATCGTGCGAGCATATTCCCAAAATCCAATACCAAAATAACCCGCAGTGACAATATTAGTGAGATTAGAGATGACCAAAGGATTAGAAGCACTATCTCCAATAAATCCTCCTGCCATCACAAATGCAAAAAGAGCGACAGGTTTCATATCAAGATATTTCATCTTCGCAAGCAAAATCGGCGTAAGAATCAATGCCGCACCATCATTTGCAAAAAATGCCGCCACTACTGCACCCAAAAGCAATACATAGACAAACATCAAATGACCGTTTCCGCGACTCAAACGCACCATCTTTAGAGCAGACCACTCAAAAAATCCAATCTCATCCAACGCCATCGAAAGCAAAATAATCCCAATAAACGCCAATGTTGCATCCCAAACAATATCAGTCACAATCAAAACATCATTCAGACTCACTACACCAAGCAAAAGTGCCACAACTGCTCCAATCACCGCCGTCGTGCCAATCTGTAACCCTTTTGGTTGCCATATCACAAAAAGCAATGTGAGCAAAAAAATACTACTTGCTAACAGCATTTGTTCTCGATTACTGTAGATTTTTTGAGTGCTGTTTCAATCTCTTCTTGACTCATTGTACCACTAAGAGAAATCTCTACATTTCCATCTTCGCCACTCACTGCGATATCACTAATCTTTGCTTTGGTTTCGTTGCTCATACAGTCACATTGACCAATTTTGCAATTTTCTACCATCTTTACAATACTCTCTTTTTTGACTTCACCTGTAAATGAGATTTTTACGCCACTCTCTGTTTTGAAAAGTTTTTTTTCCATCTGTTTGTTACCTTTATTGTTTTTGTGACGCGAACGCCTCTTGAATTTTTGGCAAAAGCACGGTTTCTATCTCTTGATAAGTCGTCTCAAATGCTTCATACGGTTTTCCATCTGGATCTTCAAAACCTACATGAATAGTCGGTGTCGGTTTTGGAAACATCGGACAACTCTCTTTGGCGTGATCACACACTGTGACGACAAGATCAAAAGGTTTTTCTATCACTGTGTCGATCGTTTTCGAATGATACTCTTCTCTCCATATTTGATGGGACTCCAGCAATTTTTTGGCATTAGGATTGACTCTTCCTGATGCTTTTACGCCTGAACTCTCTGCGTCGATTCCTTCAAGTTTTGCATTCACTAAAGCTTCGGCAATAATGCTTCTACAACTGTTTCCTGTACATAATATGAGTACTTTTTTGTTCATTTTCTTTTCCTTTGTATTGGTTTGAAGAATAATACCCTAAAAAAATATATATATCAAGATATATTGATATATAGTCTATCCAATCAACTTCGCACACAAATCAAACCGATTGTGTGTCATCAAATGCACTTTTCCGTGTAGCTTCATCACTTCATCAAATATTGTTTTAGAAAGAGCAAATCCCACCTCTTTTTCTTTCTCTACGCCGTCCATTGAAGCGAGATTCATCGTATCAATAATCGCTTTTGGAACATGAATCCCCGGAACATTGTCATTGATAAAGTTTGCTGTTTTTGAAGTGACGAGAGGAAATTGTCCAAGTACCAATACCGCCTCTTTGGCACTTTGGCGTACACTTATTGATTTTGCTTCTTCAAAAAGTGCAAGTAGAGTTTTGGCATTTTCAAGATCATAGACAGGTTGAGTAAAGATCGCTCTTGCACCATAATCAAGCTTTTTTATCATACGTTTTTGGAGTCTATTCATATCTTTGGCATAAGCATTGCTCACTGCAAAAGGATAAATTAGTTTTGGTGTTGGCATAAGCGGTTTATTGGAGTAGTCCACTCCATTATTGAGATGATAGATAATACTTAAAAGCAGTGTCGAATCTCTCTCCAATACGCCTTTGACTTCAGGCTGATCAGAGAATTTTGCAGGATCACCTGTGAGTGCAAGGATGCATCGTAGGTCAAAATCATTTGCACCCAAAAGTGAAGATTGAAGCGAAAGTTTATTTTTGTCTCTCATACTCATTGTCGCGATGACGGGTTTGCCAAAAGTCTGCTGAAGTTTGATTGCTGAAAGCAAACCTGACATTTTAAGCCGTGCAAGTGGATTATCAGTACAAGAGAAGCCTGAGACTTTAGAAGCAAGATTACTCTCTTTGATTTTTTCGATAATTGGATCTATCGAAGCACCGTGAGGCGGATTGACCTCTACTGTAATAAATGGTTGATCATTGTGAAGGTTTTGACAAAAGGTTTCAAACATCAGGATAACTCTTTGTGGTAGTGTAAGATTGGATATAATTTTAACCAAAACTTATAAAAAGGGCGACGATGGCGAAATTGGCAGTATTTGATTTTGACTCTACATTGATGGATGGAGAAACAATTGATTTTTTGGCAGCACCGCTTGGACTTGAGTCTCAAGTAGCAGCAATTACCAAAAGAGCGATGGAGGGAGAACTTGATTTTTTTAAGGCACTCATCGCAAGAGTAGCACTGCTTGAAGGGTTGGAAGAGAAAATCGTACAAGAGATTTGCGTTCGTTTGCCACTTATGAATGGAGCTTTTGAAACTATCGCAGGACTCAAAGCGTCAGGTTATATTGTCGTTTGTCTTTCTGGTGGATTTCGTATTGCGACCAAACCTGCAAGTCAAAAACTTGGTATTGATGCTGATTTTGCCAACTTTTTACATAGCGAAAACGGTGTATTGACAGGACAAGTAGGCGGAGAGATGATGCACTCCAATGCCAAAGGTGAGATGATTGTTCGACTTCAAAATCTATTAGGAATCAACAAAGAAGATACTCTTGTCGTAGGAGATGGTGCGAATGATTTGAGTATGTTTGCCCACGCTGATACACGTATCGCATTTTGTGCCAAACCAATTCTCAAAGAAGCGGCAACACATTGTATAGAAATCAAAGACCTACGTGAAATTTTGAAAGTCAAACTATCTGAATAATTCTCAAATTTTGAGCAAAGCTCAAAATTAGATCTTCGTGCCGACAGCTCTCGCGACTTGTCGCTCTTTTTGTATTTACCAAAGATCTCAATTATCTAAGGAATTTATATCAAAACCTTCTCTCGTGTTTATATCGAACTCACCAATATGTGTGGTTTGAGCTGTAGCTTTTGTCCGACCAAAAACCTTGCTTCAAAGCAGATGGATCTTGCATTTTTTACTTCGATAGTCAAACAACTCAAAGGCGTGACAAGAGAGGTAGCGTGTCATGTCGTGGGAGATCCATTGATGATTTCCAATCTTGCTGATTATTTGGATATTTTATACTCTCACAATCTCAAAGCACTTCTTACTACTTCTGGATTTTATTTCAAAAAACATACCGATACGACACTTTTTCATCCTGCCATCAAACAGATCAATATCTCTCTCAATGCCTTCAATAAAAATGAAACCGCATGGAGTCTTGAGCATTATATGGAACCAATTTTATCCCTTTGTCGCACTAAACTGCAAAAAAATACAGAGAGTTTTATAAATCTTCGCGTATGGAATCTTGATGAAGCGATGAGTGAAAAAGCGTTTAATCTCTCTCTTTTTATACTCCTCTCAAACACTTTTGAGATACCACTTTGTATCGACAAAATCTATCAAGAGAGACCAAGATCAATCCGTTTGGCAAAAAAAATACTGCTACATTTTGATGATTATTTTGAGTGGCCATCACTTCAAAATCCCATTTATGGAGATGGAAGTTGTCTTGGACTTCAATCGCATTTTGCGATTCTTGCGTCAGGAAAAGTCGTACCGTGCTGTCTTGACTGCGATGGTGTGATAGAGCTTGGGGATTTGCATCACCATTTGCTTCAAGAGATTCTCCAAAACAAACGAACTCAAGAGATAATATCAGGATTCAAAAATGGCAAAGCAATAGAGACACTGTGTCAAAAATGCAGTTACAAAGAGAGATTTAACCACTAATTAGACACTCTTAACCATTCATCAAGGCACAATCTATGGTTGTAGGGACATTTTGCCCTGCTACTCAAACGGACGTGTTTGTTTGAATATGTTACATTCAGTAAAAAGCATAATCAATCCTTTGTCAGTTGAATCTTAAAGTCATTTAAAACAATGCCATATATAATGTTTCTATGAAAAAAATGACACTCAAAACTTACGCCACCCAACACAAAATTTCTATTTTCAAAACCGTAAAATTGGTAAGAACAGGCAAACTCAAAAGCGTTACCGAAGAGGTAAACGGCAAAGAAATACTATATATTCTTGAAGAGTCCCCAGCACTCCAAGCATTATCAGATTTTCCAAAAATAAAAAGCATAGAAGAACAACTAAAAGAGGATATTATCGCTCTTCAAATCACCATACAAGAACTCCAAAAAGAGAATCAAAAACTAAAAGAGCGTATAAATCCAACGGACAGAGAATGAACGCACACGAAAAGATCACCAAAGCCAAAGCCAAATTGATGCTTGAGCATCCCTATTTTGGCACATTAGCATCAGGACTTACCATTACTTCTGATTCCAATGAACTCACTTTTAAAAGCGACGGCATCACAATACGAATCAACGAAGAGTATATCGATAAACTTGATCTTAGCGAAGTGGAATTCATCCTCTCTAACGGTGCAATGCACGCTGTTTTGGGACACATCGGACGACAAGCCAAACGAGACAAATGGCTTTGGCAAGAAGCGTGTGATTTTGCAGTCAATGCAATGTTGGTGCGAAATGGTCTTGTAGCACCAGAGTATGTAAACTACCAACCAAAGTTTGAAGGAATGTACGCCGAAGAGATCTACGCAAGACTCAAAGAGGAGATGATTCACGCTCCAGACACCAATCACGACGCTTCTTCGAGTGATAACGAAGAGAGTTTATCGTCGCCACAAAAAAACCAAACCAAACCAAAAAATCAAATATCTCACCAATCACAAAAAAATACAACAACCAAAGAACAAGAGGCAACGCAAGAGCTACAACAACAGTTTGAGCAGATATTTCTAAAACTCAAACGACAAGAATCGCTTCCTGCGGAGTTGCAATTTGTTGTTCCTGAATACTTCTCTTACATTATAGATTGGAAAGAGACACTCTCAAACTATATTGCAAGTTATGCCAAAACGGCTTATCGATTTTTGCCACCAAATATGAAATATCTCTATCGTGGTATTTTTCTTCCAAGTCTTAGCTCTGATCTGCTTCGTATTGTGATTGCCATAGATACTTCAGGCTCGATTGATAAAGAGATGTTGGGACTATTTTTGGCAGAAGTTGCATCGATTATGGAAGTCTATCCACACTATGAGATCGACCTTATCACCGCTGATCACAAAATCCACTCCCACAAAACATATCTGCCAAATGAAAGCTTGGAATACGAAGTAAACGGTGGCGGAAGTACTGACTTTCGTCCTGTATTTGAGTACATCGAAAACAATATCGATACTCCCACTGCACTGCTCTTTTTTACCGATGGCAAAGGTACTTTTCCAAATACACCTCCTGCTTTTGATACGCTTTGGATTATGCCAAACAACACTCCAACGCCATTTGGAGAAATAATGACATTAAAGTCATAACTTTAAATACTAAAAGTGATAACTACATTAAATTTATCTGATTAAAAAGTAACCAATTTGTTACCACTGTTGGGTATGATTTCGTAAAAATTATGAGTGGAGTATTTTATGAAGTTATCTAAATTTTTGATCGGACTTATCTCTATCATCGTAATTTCCAATGCCGATGTGCAAAATGTAAATATCGAAGCAAGAGGAGCAACATTTCCAAAATCAGTCTATGCAGAGTGGGTCAAAGCCTACAAAAAAGAGACAGGTAAAACCATCGAGTATCTTCCTACAGGCTCTGGAGATGGAATCGCTTCGGCAATCAAAAGAGTTTCAGATTTTTCAGGAAGCGACAAGCCACTTCAGCCATGGAGACTCAAACGCTATCAACTCACAATGTTTCCTGCGATAGTAGGAAGTATTATCCTCGCTTATAATATTCCCAATGTTCCTGACAATGCACTCAAATTGAGCGAAGAGGCAATCGGAGCGATTTTTTCAGGAAAAGCAAAATTTTGGGATGATGAGAGAATCACCAAATACAATCCTAACCTCAATCTCCCACATCATCCCATTAAAGTAGTTGCACGAAAAGATGAGTCAGGAACCACCTACAACTTTACTTATTATCTAAGAAAAATTGCTTATGCGGATTTCAAAAAAGCAGAAAAAAAGCTAAACTCCAAAGCTGATATTATAGAAGGCGAAGGAAGTAGTGGTGTGGCGGAGTTGGTGCGCGATACGCAATACGCCATCGGCTATATGGACTACTCCAATAAAATCAAATACAGTCTCAACTCTGCAACCATAGAAAACAAAGATGGAAATTGGGTACAACCAACACTCCAAACCGCCAAAGATGGTGCCAAGAGTGCAAATCTCAAAAAAGAGAAAGATTTTTTTGGCGTGATCGCCTACAAAGATGGAAAAAATGCCTATCCGATCGTCGCTACATCATTTGTTTTATTGCCTTATGGTCATCAAGAAACAAATAAAGAGATTATTGATTTTTTTGATTGGGCATTTAAAAATGGGGAAGCACTCGCCAATAAACATGGCTTTGCAATGCTCCCCAAAAAAACGATTAAAGAGATTCAGGAGTATTGGATAGAAAAAGTGCTTACCACAAAAGAGAGTATCCCAAGAGTATCTTTGAAAGAAAAGCTGAATCATATTGCTATCACCTCATCAAATCCATCTTGAGAAAGTGTTTCAAAGATTTTTACAGGATCTCCATAATAGATTTTGAGATTTAATCCATTTGTGGTGAAACTGGACACTCATCTGCTTGAGTGTGATTTGTAGCTTTGATGAAAATCAACCAACGCTTTCATATCTGGTTTCGTAGACTTAAACTGCTCAAACGCATCATAAGCAAAAAGTTGCATAATAAAATTCTCTCTAAATAAACTCCTCTAAAAACAACACAATGTTTAGTTTTGGCAATATAATTATATGATTCGGCTTCAAATTGACTTGATAAGGAAAAATTGACTAATGAAACGTATTATTTTGCTTTTAAATCTACTTTATACTCTCGCTTACACCAACAACCCAATACAAGTTTACGGCACAGCACACATGGCGTTTGATGCGATTGCTTACAGCAGTGTCAAACCAAATCGAGATGATCTCTCTACGGTGCTTACGAGTCACTATTCGACGATTGGAATGACACACTCAAAACCTTTTTCACCAACACTTCAAGGTTACGTCACACTCAATACACGAGTCACAGGCAACAAAGGAGAGTATAAAACAGAAGGAGAACACTATATTGGACTCAACAGTTGTGACTATGGAAGTTTGCAGTTTGGGCAGCAAGACTCTCCCGCGCTAAGGCTTCTAATGCAAATAGATCCAATGTTTGCACGCACAGGCGAATATCGCTCTCTTACCAAAGGATTCTCACGGCTTAACAGCTATATGCACGACAAACCTTATAAAGACACTATTGCTTATCTATCGCCGTTTTGGCATGGATTGAGTTTTGATTTTTCGATTGTCACAGATCAAGACAGCGTCATCACCGATACAGACAAAACAAGCAACTCCAACGAACCACATGCAATCGGACTCACCTATAATACAAACGATATGATGATTGGTATTGCGTGGACAAATCTTATAGCAAATGCAGTGACCAAAGCCGCAAGCTCCATTCGTATCGGAGGAAAATATACTTTTGAAGCATTCACACTATCAGGACTATACGACTACGCCAAAGATGAATTTAAAGAGACACACAAAGCCATGATGTTTTCGACACAAATACAATGTGGTTCGATGCGTTACACTGCACAACTCAATCACGCAAACAAAATAGACAACACCAAAAAAGACGGCACTATCATACAGTTGGCGACAGATTATATGCTCGATAAACGCTCTTCGGTATATTTTCAACTTGCAAAAAACTTCATTGAAGATCAGGCTCACTTCCAATACGGACTGCTCAATTACGACAAAGACACTGCTGTTTCAATCGGATTAATCTACTCCTTTTAACCCCTTTTGGGTTATAATATTTCCATTTCAATCACACCACAAAGGGTAAAATTATGTCTCTCTCAGTCGTTATACTTGCCGCAGGAAAAGGCACTCGAATGAAATCTGATACACCAAAAGTGTTGCATGAGATCTCAGGCAAACCGATGCTTTTTCACGCTATCGATGTTGCTCAAAAACTCTCTGATGATGTCACTGTCGTACTCTACCACCAAGCTGATCGTGTCCGTGAAGCGATTGAGGCAGTCTATCAAAATATCATTTTTCATATTCAAGATGTAGAAAACTTCCCTGGAACAGGCGGTGCGATGAAGGGAGTGGTGTGCTTTCATGAGAGAGTATTGATTCTCAATGGAGATATGCCACTAATGACTGAAGCCTCACTTGAGATGCTAATACACGGCAGTGCTGATATAAATATGTCAGTGATTAAAATGGAAAATCCAAGCGGTTATGGACGTGTGATTATCCACGAATACAACGTACAAGAGATTGTCGAAGAGAAGGATTGCACACCTGATCAAAAAAATGTTCAGACCGTAAATGCAGGAGTCTATTGCGTCAAAAAAGAGGCGTTAGAAAAATACATTCCACAACTAAATAACACAAACGCTCAAAAAGAGTACTATCTCACCGATATCATCAAAATGGCAGTTGATGATGAAAAAACCGTTTCTCCTGTATTGGTCATCGAAGAGGAGTTTAAAGGTGTAAACTCCAAACTTGATTTGGCATTAGCAGAAGAGATTTTCCAACGTCGCATCAAATATGATCTAATGAAAGCAGGCGTTATTATGCGTCTTCCTGAAACTATCTATATTGATTGTCGAGCAAAATTTGAAGGTGAGTGTATCATCGAAAGTGGTGTGAGTATCCAAGGTGAATCTCATATCATCAACTCTCACATCAAAACCAACAGTGTCATCGAAGACTCTTATATCAAAGATTCAGATGTAGGACCTATGGCAAGAATTAGACCAAAAACAAAACTGATTGATACGCATATCGGCAACTTTGTCGAAGTCAAAAAATCAACACTCACAAGTGTCAAAGCAGGTCATCTCTCTTATATTGGCGATGCAACAGTTGGAGAAGGTACAAATATCGGTGCTGGAACAATCACTTGCAACTATGATGGCAAAAAAAAGTACGAAACAATTATCGGCAAAAATGTATTTATCGGCTCAGATACTCAACTCGTCGCTCCCGTGACAGTCGCCGATGATGTTTTGATAGCAGCAGGTACAACGGTGACTGGAGATATCGAAAAAGGCTCATTAGCAATCTCTCGAACACCTATGAAAAAAATCGAAAACTTTTTTTATAAGTTTTTTGGAACGAAATAATCAATGCAAATCTCTTTAGTTGGAAAATCGATTCTTATTGGTGTAAGCGGTAGCATCTCAGCTTACAAAGCGTGCGAAGTGGTGAGGCTTTTTGTCAAAGCAGGAGCGGAAGTGTATGTGGTAATGACACCCGCAGCAGAAAGATTTGTCTCTTCGCTTACTTTTGAAGCATTGACACGAAATGCCGTACTCACCGAAAAAAGTGAAAATTGGAGTAGTGATCTCAACCATATCGAACTTGGCAAGAAATGTGACCTTTTTGTCATTGCTCCTGCGACAGCCAACACAATCAACAAACTCAGTAAAGGTATCGCCGATACACTACTCACCCAAACTGCTTTAGCATTTCAAGGTGAAATCGTCATCGCTCCAGCAGCAAATACAAGAATGTACAAAAATCACTTTACCACTGGTTCAATCAAAATGCTTAAAGTCAATGACTATATTATCGTTGAACCACAAGAGAAACTGTTGGCGTGCGGAGAGAGTGGCGAAGGTGGACTTGCAGAACCACTTGAGATCTTCTATGCAGGATGCAAAGCGATGATGAGAGAAAACTTTTGGGAAGATCGTCGTGTCGTAGTCACAGGAGGCGGTACACGTGAAAAAATCGATGAAGTGCGTTATCTCACCAACTACTCATCAGGAAAAATGGCAAAATCTCTCTGTCTTAGTCTCTATCTCAAAGGTGCTGATGTCTGCTATATCACCACTACAGGCAATGAAACACTTCCTCAATCGATATACACTATCCATGTAGAATCGACTCAAGAGATGTACGAATACACACAAGATGCGTTACGTATCGCAAAAAAAGGAAAAATGAGTCGTGCAAGTCTCAACACTCCTGATCCTGTAGGAATGATTCAAAAACGTCCGTTTCTTTTTATGGTAGCTGCTGTTTCAGACTATACGCCAAAGTTTCCTCAAAGTGGCAAACTCAAAAAAAGTATGATTGGTGAAAATTGGAATTTGGAGCTTCACCAAACTATTGATATTCTCTCTTCACTCAACAAAGATGGCGTAACTGTAGTCGCCTTCAAAGCAGAAATGGACGCAGAACGAGGATCTCAAAATGCCCGTCAAATGCTTAAAGCCAAAGCAGTCGATGCAGTCTGTTACAATCTCCTCAAAGATCGTAGTGATTTTGGTACAGATAGCCACCAAATCACCTTTATTGCCAACACCAAAGAGTTGGAGATTCCATTTGCCGATAAACTAACTCTTGCACATCAGATTCTAAAACAATCCGAAAGGTTGATTGATGAGTGAAACCCACGAAAATGCACCGCTCAAACACCTTGCTCTTATTATGGATGGCAACGGTAGATGGGCAAAAGCAAGAGGACTTCCTCGCACTAAAGGACACGAAAAAGGAGCAGATACCATTCGAGATATTACGGTCTATTGTGCCAATCATCCACAAATAGAGAGTGTCACCTATTATGCTTTTAGCACAGAAAACTGGAAACGTCCAAAACTTGAAGTTGAGTTTCTAATGAAACTTCTTGACCGTTATCTACAAAGTGAGCTTGAGACTTATATGCACCATAATGTCAGATTTATGGCAATTGGAAATATCGAAGTTTTTTCAAAAGCACTTCAAAAACGCATTGACGAAACCCAACAAAAAACACAACACAACACTGCACTCACACAGATTTTGGCACTCAACTATGGCGGAAGAGCAGAGATACTCTATGCAGTAAATCGTCTTATCGCAAATGGCAAACAAGAGATTAGCGAAGAAGCACTCTCCAAAGCACTTCAAACTCCCTACTCCGATATAGATCTTCTCATTCGCACCAGCGGAGAGGAACGTATCTCCAACTTTTTGCTTTGGCAAATCAGTTATGCAGAGCTTTTTTTTACTCCAACCACTTGGCCAGATTTCACTGCCAAAGAGTTAGATGAGATAATCACACAATACAAAACACGTCAAAGACGATTTGGAGGTATATAAAATGGAATGGTTGACTCTTTTTACAGTTGCAATGTTTGGACTCTCTATTGGTTCGTTTCTCAATGTGGTGATCTATCGTACACCCAAAGATGAAAGTCTGCTTTTTCCTGCTTCAAAATGCCAAAGTTGCAGTACACCGCTCAAATGGTGGCACAATATTCCACTTGTTTCATGGCTGATACTGCGTGGAAAATGCCACTTTTGTAATGCACCTATTAGTATGCAATATCCAATCGTAGAATTTCTCACAGGCGTGCTTTTTGTACTGCTCTATCTCAAGCTTGGATTGGTGTGGCAACTCTTTTTTGTAGCACTCTCTTTTTCGGCTCTTTTGGCTTTGGTAATGATAGATTTTGAATATATGGCCGTACCTGATAGTGTCAACTTTGCAGCACTTCTTTTTGCACTCATACAACCAAACTTTGTCGATGCACTTCTCTATGGCGGTATTGCGGCGGGTGGTCTTTATCTTGTTGGATTGCTCTCATCACTTTTGGCAGGACGACAAGCTATGGGCGGTGCGGATGTGATTGTGGCGGGTACGATGGGAGCATTGCTTGGATTTCCAAACTTTTTTGTGGCTCTTTTTTTGTCCGCGATTTTAGCGATGGTTCCAGCATTGGTATGGCGTGAACGTGGTGTGCCGTTTGTACCGTTTCTTGCGATGGCGACTTTGATTGTCTATCTTTATGATACACAGGCGACACAACTTTTGGAGTCTGTCATCTATGGTTAGTATTCGAGGATATCTCTCTTCGAGTTTTACACAATCACTTTTAGTGGTGTTTCTACCCATTTATATCATTATCTCTCTCTCATATTTGATTCGTATTTCAGTATTGACTGAAAAAGTAAGTATGGGATTTGGTGATTTACTCGAACTCTACGCATACTCTGTACCAGAAATCCTCTTCTACACTTTGCCATTTTCATTTGTAATTGCTATTGCCAATCTTTTTTCAAAACTCTCTCAAGAGAATGAACTCATTGCGCTTTTTTCCTTGGGACTTCAAGCAAATAAACTTTTGAGTGCGATATGGGTCATTGCAGCTCTTTTTTCAGTACTATTGATAGCAATCTCTTTTATCCTTTTGCCGTGGAGTATGCAGGAGTTTAAATCTTTTCGTGAAACGATAAAATCCACTACCAAAATTGAACTAAACTCTGGCGTATTGGGACAAAAGTTTGGAGACTACTATGTCTATATTGACGCCAAAACGAAAGACAAACTCAAAGATCTTGTTATCTATCGTCAAACCCCTAATGGAAAAGAGCATTTTTTTGCTGCCACAGAAGGAAAACTTCAAAACCAAGAAGAATCGATTTCGTTGCTTCTTATCGATGGATATGGCTACACTTATGATCAAGACAAACTTCAAGAAGCAAAATACGAAACCCTTACCACAGTTCAAACCTTTTCAACTACCCGCTTGCCTCTTCAAAACATTCCCGACTATTGGGCAGAGGCGATGCATGATCACAAACGCGTACAGTTAGCACTTTTTTCGTTTTTTGTGAGTTTGATTCCGTTGCTTTCGGTTTATCTTATTAGTGCAATTACGATTGTCAATCCACGTTATCAATCAAGCAATACAACAGCATCAACTTTTGTAGTGACAGTTGTTCTTTTTGGTATCGCCTCGTATCTACAAAAAAAAGGGGATCTACTATTGGTGCCTTTGGTTGTGATTGGATTGGTCGCGTTTGGTCGATATCTTTTTTATAAACGTGTGGCTAGATTTTTTTAGAGAGATTTATGAGAGTAAAAGCAGTTATTGCCTACGATGGTTCACACTTTTTTGGATTTCAAAAACAGACACACACACCATACACTGTCGCAACCCAAATCGAAAAATCACTTCAAAATATTGGTATAGACTCTCCAATCATCGCTTCGGGACGCACCGATACAGGAGTGCATGCCACAGGTCAAGTGATTCACTTTGATCTTCCTAAACACTGGAGAGACACTACCAAACTCGCTTTTGAACTCAACCGAAAGTTAGAGCATATACACATCAAACATATCACTGCTACCGATGCGACATTTCATGCTCGATTTAGTGCCAAAAAGCGTCTCTATCGCTATATCTTCAAAACAAAATCCCCATCGGTGTTTGAAAAAAACTATATCGCCTCTTATCCCTCTTTTGATTTGCCGACACTCAAAAGTGCTTTGCAATGTTTTGAAGGAACACACGATTTTGCCACTTTCCACAAAAAAGGTTCTCAGACAAACACCACAGTTCGCACACTCTATCGTGCCCACTACAAACCCTATCACGACTATCATATTCTCTATTTTTTAGCCAACGGTTTTTTGCGTTCACAAGTACGAATGATGGTAGAGAGTGCAATATCATGTGCAACACACAAAATGCCTCTTGCAAGTATCACCAACCAACTCAACGGCAACACTCCACTCCACAAACACCTCGCTCCACCACAAGGTCTCTATTTGGCTCGGGTTATTTATTAGAGTTCTTGCAGAACTCAAAATAACGCCTAATGGACTTTGTTCATTAGGCTACGCTAACGCTAAGTTGTCTTCAGCAGACAGCTCGCACACTTCGTACTTAGAATTGACTACAAAATTTTTCGATTTCTTGAAGCAAAAAAAGTCAAAAGAAGCAATACGCCTACTGCATAATAAACCCACATCGGTACAGGTACAGGATCTCCAGCCGCGTAAGAGTGTAATCCTGAAAGATAATAATTCACACCAAAATAGGTCATAAGTACTGTAGAGTAGGCCCACATTGCGAAGAGATTGTAGATAAAAATGGATTTCATCGAAGGAATAAATCTAAGATGAAGCACCGTAGCATAAATGAGAATTGTCACAGCGGCCCACGTCTCTTTAGGATCCCAACCCCAATAGCGTCCCCAACTCTCATTTGCCCAAACACCGCCAAGAAAGTTTCCAACGGTAAGTAACACCAAACCGATCATTAAAGACATTTCAGAGAGATTGGTCAACTCTTTGATGGAGTTATCAACACTCTCTTTGCCTTTATTGCGTATCACAAAAAGAACCATAACAATCAATGAGAGTATCGAGCCTAATCCCAAAAAGCCATCGCCAGAGATAATCGTAGCCACATGTACCATAAGCCAATAGGACTTCAACACTGGTACCAAATTGGTAATTTCAGGATTGATGAAGTTCATATGTGCGACTCCCATCGTAATTCCAGCAAGAATCGATGCTCCCGCCAAAGCAAATGGAGATTTACGAGCGAGTAACAATCCAGCAAGCACTGTAGCCAATGCGATAAAAACAATCGACTCGTACGCATTTGACCACGGAGCATGCCCTGAAATATACCATCGAATCGCAAGTCCGATGATATGTATCGCAAATCCTACGCCCAAAAGTCCAACCGCGATTAAATTATAAATCCCATAAGAGCGACCAGTCGCGAGAGCAGTCTGCTGAAGACCTAATTTTGAGCTTTGCTCAAAATTTGAGCCTTTTTTAAATATACGCACAAACGCCAAAATCAATATCACAAATCCCAACAAAAGATAGTACGGCACCAATTTTCCAAAAACTCCCAATTGATTGTAAAGAATCTCCATCTCAATATGATCCGAGCTTGGCATTACAGTAGCACCAAACGATTTTTGAAATTGTTCAATCAACGATAATGCTTTATTGGCTTCTTCCCATTTGTTGGTTTGTAGTCCACTCTCTACACTTTGAAAATAGTTGGCAACGATAAGTCGAATCATCTCCGTATCTCTACTTTGTAACTCCTGTAACGCATCAGCTGGAGCAAGCCATTTGTTATTTTTGTCGTGAGGAATAGGAAAAATACGCAAAAGAGATCCGCTATATACCATATAAGAGACATTCACTTTTTCATCGATCTCCAAAAGCTTTTTGTCATATTGACTCTGCTCGATTGGTTTTTTCATCGAGGCTTTAGTGATCTCTTCATATAAAATATAACTGTTTTTTTGTTTGTCAAAAAAATCAGAAAATTTAGCATATTGAGTATGCTCGTCAAGCCCCAACATCACAGCAATTTTTGGATGTCCTATTTTGATCATCGGTAACTCTTGAAAAAGTGTCGGCTCAATCACCATTCCAAGTAATATTTGTGTCGAATCAACACCAAACAAAGAAGACTTAGAAGAGATTTTTGCCAACACTTCACGTGCTATTGTGTCAATAGGCTTCATACGTCCTTGTATATCTTGCACAATCAACCGTCCAAACGCTTCAGAGTGTACTTTATCATAAAGCGATATCGCCTCGAGTTGTTCTATAGTCGGCTGTGAGGTTGCATAAGCAGGAGCGTGGATCACAAAAAAAAGCAATGCTACAGCTACAGAAACGCCTTTTTGTAACGTTTTGGTGCGTTGTGTGAGCAATCGAAATCTTCCATTTTTGCTCAAAAGCGACCAAAACATTCCTATCGTCAAAAGCAGATATCCAAGATAAGTCGGAGGAGTTCCAGGGTCATTATTTACTGACAAAACAGTTCCTTTTTCATCAGGATCATACGAAGATTGAAAAAAACGATACCCACGATAATCCAACACGTGATTCATATAAATCGCATAAGGCATTGTGATATTTTTTTCATCATCTATTAAAGTCACATCACTCGCATACGATGATGGCGTCATCGAACCAGGATAACGCTCCAACTTGAACTTTTCCAATCGAAGAGCAAAAGGCAAAGTAATCACCTTTGCACCCACTCTCAAATCTACTTTGACACCATCAAGCGTCACCGAAGAGATATCTCCTATCTCATCTTTGATTGGCGTCGTAACGATGGTTTTGGTTTTGTCTCCTACGCTGATTTGCCATGCAATATATTCAGGTTTTTGGGATTGGGTTTTAAGACCATCTGCTTTGATTTCTCTATGAGCGTGCGGATAAATCTCTTTGAGTACAACCGCATTTTGTCCAAATTGATAAAGTGTACGTTTTTCAAAAGAGTGTACTCCTGATTGGAGCTCTGAAGTGCTACGATCATCCATTCGCATTGTATTGATAATGTATGGAAATGACATCGTAAGATTTCCTTCACGCTCTTCAATCAATAATGTAGGTTTATCTTTTGTTGCGGGTGCATTATAAGCGATATCAAATTGATCAAATGTTTTTGTTTCTCCCGTAGCGATAGCATACATCTCTCCCTTTCTTCCATTGGAGACTTTGAGTTCTATCATCTTTTGACCTTTAGGATCATCTACAACACTCTCTTGAAAAGCTGGCAAATAACGCACCAAATCAATCTCCACCTCTTTATCGCCTACTTCTAAGCGTTGATGAAAACTATTTTCACTCATACTTGAGAGATAGAGTTCTTTTTCAAACATCTCACCTTCACTGCTTTGGTTTACCTCGTGTACTACAACTTGCAAAAACTTTCCATTGGAGACCAAAAGATTACTTTTTTCTCCTTCACGAATGTGCATTACTCCTTCATAACCCATATAACGCGTGGTCAATGCACCTAAGGCAATAATCAAAAATGAAAAGTGAAAAAGAAAAACAGAAGGTTTGGTTTTGTAGGTTTTGTATCTTGTCATATTGAAGATCAAAATAGCAATAAAATAGGTCAAAAAATACTCAAACCACTCCGCTTTGTAAACCAATGCTTGTGCTGTCTGTGTCCCATAGTCGTTCTCAATAAAAGTAGCCACTCCAGCACTGACTCCAAAAACAAACAGAACCAACACTGCCATTTTCATGGATAGTAGGTGTTTCAACATCAAAAAATCTCCGTAATATATTTCATAGAATAGGATTGATTATATCTGACTACTCTACACCTACGGTTAATCCACAA
>DYPM01000152.1 GCA_020719895.1 Sulfurovum sp.
CTATAATATTTTCAAAATGTAACATAATCAGAAGGTGTAAAACGAACAAAAAAGTTTGTTTAGATTCAACGATGAATGTTTGGTGGAGGTTAGATGGCAAAAAAGAAACGAAAACAGTTTGTAAAATTAAATAATCAAATACGCAACTACTTCAAAGGATTGAGTTTTGAAGAGGGTGTTGCGACGTTGGATGAAGATGTGATGGTGGAGCTTTGTCTGCTTCTTAATATTCCCTCGCTTCCAAAAGACAAAGAGGAGATGATTCGTACGCTTCGCAGAGGGTGGTCTGATGGCGGTGTTTATATGCGAGAGATGATTGTCTCTTATTTTAGAGATCCCGTTAAATACTCCTTTCTCAAAAAAGGTGAAAACGTTGTAGAGTTGGGGCGTGTTGATCATATTCTCTTTTTATTGAATGAGATTAAACATACCAAAACAGAAGAGAGTTGGATTCTTGAATCGTTTATTGATACCAAAACTTCCAAAATCACTTCTGATAAGATTCACAAAAAACTACTCTATCTTCGAATGAAAGGTCGTATTGAGGCTTTGGAGAAAGCTTTGGGTGTGAGCTTTACTGCTTCTTATGAGATGAGTTTTTATCAGAGTTTTCTTTTTCGTTTCAGAAATTTTGACTTCAATAAACAGTTGCGATGTCTCTCTGAAGTCATTGACTTAGATGCTCTTAAAGAGCTTGATGATACTCTTGCTGTAGAGAGATTGACAGCACGTAAAGTCGCAATTTGTCAAGAAAAACAACAAGCACTTGATCTGTTTTTGGAAAATATCACACAACATCCACACCCTTATCTGAAGAAAGAAGAGATAATCACTCTGCTTAAAGGAATGCATCCCGATGAGTTGTTTGATCATATTGCTTTGCCTTTTGAGACAGTAGAGAGGATAGTGCATACGATAGATTTGAACTATCATCTTTTTGAGAGTATCGAACATTTTATGATCGAAAAAGAGCGTCGTTATCTGTTTTGGGGAGTAGAGTTTGTTTATATGACTTCGCTTTCGTATGAAAAACGTTTTTTTTATAATCTTATTTGGCGTGGTGAAGAGCTGACAATCAAATATGAGTTTGATGAAATCAATAGTAATTTGATTGCTCATTTTCACGTTGGACTTGAGGAGATAGAAGAAGAGATGAGAGATATGGCAGGCGTGTTGACTCTCCCTAAAGAGATTTATCATCCTTTTATTTTGCGGTATTTGCATCCTCAAATTCTCTCTTCGCGAAATCTCAAAATCAAAGAGAAGACCAAACGTCGTATTTTGTTTGACTTTGGAGAGTATTTGCATCCATTGTTTGCAAAACAACAGCGTGAAGAGTTGTTGGCAAAAACCATTCGAGATTTTAAAGAACTTTTTCCCTTGGCTCGTCAGCTCAAACGTAAAATCATCTTTCACGCAGGTCCTACCAATTCTGGAAAAACCTATACAGCACTCAAACGACTCAAGGAAGCAACCACGGGATATTATCTTGCACCGCTTCGACTTTTGGCTCTTGAAGGGTATGAGAATCTAAAAAACGAAGGGGTTTGTGTATCGCTTATCACAGGCGAAGAGGAGATGATCGATGAAGAGTCCACGCATATCTCTTCGACGATTGAGATGATGAATCTCTCTGTGGATGTGGATGTGTGTGTGATTGATGAGATTCAGATGATTGCCGATAGAGATCGTGGTTGGGCGTGGGCGAATGCTCTCATTGGCGTTCCTTCAAAAGTGGTGATTTTGACTGGTTCTGCTGATGCTATCAAGGCGATACAAGAGTTGTGTGATTATTTGAGTGAACCACTTGAAATCATAATGTTTGAACGAAAAAATCCATTAGAGTTGATGCGTTTTCCTGTGCCACTCAAACATATCGAACCCAAAACTGCTGTGGTGGCATTTTCACGTAGAGAGGTGTTGGGACTCAAACAAGAACTAAGCCAACGTTATCGTGTTTCGGTAGTCTATGGCAATCTTTCTCCCGAAGTGAGACGTGAAGAGGCACGACGTTTTAGAGATGGTGAGAGTGAAGTGCTTGTTGCAACCGATGCGATTGCGATGGGACTCAATTTGCCGATTAAAACACTACTGTTTGCCAAAGACAATAAGTTTGATGGTCTAAGAAGACGAGAACTCACGCCAGCAGAGGTCAAACAAATAGCAGGAAGAGCAGGGCGATATGGTATCGAAGAGCAAGGATTTGTAGGTGCAATTGATGAAAATGCACTTCATACTATTTCACGTGCATTTCATGCTTCTCTTCCTGATTTAGAGTTGCCTTTTAGTGTAATGGCGAGTTTAGAACATGTGATGCTCATTGGGGAGATATTGGAGACTGAAAATATTCTTGAGATTTTGAGCTTTTTTGCAGAAAATATGGAGTTTGAAGGACCATTTGTGGCGGCCAATATCGATGCGATGTTGGAGATTGCATCGATTGTAAGTGAGTATGTGCTTGATCTTAAAGCACGCTACTTTTTGACTTGTGCACCTGTAAGTATCGCATCGCCATATATCGAATCTGTTTTTCATCGTTACATTCGTCAGATTGAAGCGGGTGGAGAGGTGCGTTATATTCCACCTCGTGATCTTCCTGCATTTGCTCAAACTAATGATATGCTACTCAATGCCGAAGATCGTGTCAGGGAGATTTCGCTCTATTTGTGGCTTAGTTTTAAATTTCCCGATGTTTTCAAAGACACACCCAAAGCCATAGAAGCACGTAGTAAACTCAATGGCTTTATTGAGCGTTCACTCCAACAAGGACACTTCACCAAAAACTGTCGCAAATGCGGAAAAGTGTTGGATTTTAGTTACCGTTTTTCTATTTGTGATGCGTGCCATAGTGATAACAAAAAGAGAAGAGGTGTTGCAAAATGGAAGAGATAAAGAGACCAAAACACACTGTCCACCCCGTCCTTTGGACACACCCTCAAGAGGAATTTTGAAATTGGATTTAAA
>DYPM01000153.1 GCA_020719895.1 Sulfurovum sp.
TCTTCGCAAAATAATACAAAAACTCTACATTTCCCTCTTTACCTGTTATGTGCGAGGTAGCGTGATGGTGGAGTCTCCAGCCCAATGTGATCGCTTTGGCTTCAAACTCCTCTTTGCGTCTTGCGATTGCGTCGGCATCTTGTACTACACCGCGACTGTCGCGTCTCACTTCGCGTCCGACTTCAAATTGTGGTTTGTAGAGAATGATAATATCGCCAATAGAGAGTCTGTCAATACTCTCAATAATTTGCAAAATAGAGATAAAAGAGACATCACACGTGACCAAATCAAATCTAGACGCATCGATAAAATCGCGAATATCGGTCTCTTCGTGAAGTGTAATTTTGTCATTTTTTCTCAAAGAGATATGCAATTGATCTTTTCCTACATCGACGCAAGTGAGCGATGTGACACCATTTTCAAGCAGTATTTGGGCAAATCCGCCTGTACTTGAACCAATATCCAAACCTCTTTTGCCTTTTAAATCGATTGGATAGTCTCTTAAAAACATCTCCAATTTTCGTGCGGCACGACTCACATAAAACTTTTCATTTATCACTTCGACGCGATTGTGTGGTGTGATCTTCTGCGATGCTTTTGCTGTTTTGCCATCGACGCTGACTTTTTTAGATTTTATCGCCTCCAATGCACGGTTGCGACTCTCATAATATCCCTCTTCAACGAGGTAACTGTCCAATCGTATCATTTGTCTCTCTTTATCGCAGATTAAAGCGAGATTATAGCATTCTTGATTGATTTCAAAAGAGTGACAAATCGCTATGCGATGAGATCTTCTTGTAGTGCGATATAACGGTTGATACTGCCATTGAGTGTTTGGAGATGGTGTTTAAAATACGGGATATAACTATCAAGTTTGTTGTAGTCTTTTGTTGTAATGGTTTGATAGACATCGCCCAAAAATCTCCAAAAAGATTTTGCACCGATTGTTCCTGTGAGTCCTCTTAAGTCCAAAGTAAGCATTTTGATCTGTTCATAGCGATGTTCTTTGACCAATTTTTCAAAAATAAAGTCGCTTGAGCCATACACTAATTGAAATTCTTTGAGTAGTTCTATATAAAGTGCTTCGCTTTCGTTAGAGAGTCTTATGCCTTCTTTGGTGTCAAGACCTTCAAAGTTGGGTTGGAGATCGGTTTCTCCTACGTTTTTGATGCTCTCTTGGGCATTTTTGGAGATGTATAAATCAAAAGCATTATAGAGTTTTCCGATATTGAGTGGCTTTGCCAAAAAGGCGTTGATACCGCTGTTGAACATTTTATTGATTTCTCCCTCAAATGCTAATGCAGTAAATGCAATAATAGGAAGAGAATCAAAGTTGTGATCAAGACGAACCATTTTTGTCGCTGTGTAGCCATCCATTACGGGCATATTGATATCCATCAGCACAATATCAAACTTTTCTCGATCCGTTTTGATTTTCTCTACTGCTTCTTGACCGTTGTTGGCGAGTGAAATTTCCATTTCTGAGTTGGCAAGAATATTTACCAATACCTTTTGATTGATAACGCTGTCTTCGACAATCAAAAGTTTTTTACCTTTGAAATTGATAAAATCATCTCGCTTTACTCCTGCTTTATCGGGAATACTATTTTTGTACACTTTGGCTTTGAGTTGTGCTGAATCGATATAAACTTTTGGTATCTCTATATTGTAAAGATTGATGATAAGTTCAAAGATAGTCTCTTGATTTACAGGCGTAAAGAGATATTTATCTACAATATTTTCAATCGGAGTGCTTTGAGCAACTTTAAAAAGAGAGTTGATTGCGACTATTTTCACCTCTCTGCCTTCTCGTATCTGCATTAGATATTTAGTGATGCGAGGCGTGAGCAAGCTTTCGTGAATCACCAAAATATCAAAAGATGAAAGATCTGGAAGTCTCTTGAAAATCTCATCTTTGGTAGAGGTTTTGACCTCGTGTCTAAAATAACTAAACATTTTTTTAAGTGCCAAAGCAGAAGTGTGATTTTTGTCTACAATAAAAATTTTTTTTTCGGTGAGAAGTTTATCAGGAAGACGATATTTACGTTTATTTTTGATATCAACAAAATTAAACGGCAATACTAACGAAAATGTTTTTCCTTTGCCAAGTTCAGAATCAATCTCTATCTTCCCTTTCATTAAGTTTGAAAGCTCTTTAGCAACAAACAATCCCAATCCAACATAGCCACTTGACTCTTCGTCATAATAGGGGACAAACAGCGTCTCTTTTTCTTCTTTAGTCAAACCATTTCCATTATCTTTAAATGTAAACATGAGTTCTGTGCCGTCATCATAAGAAGTAAATGTAGAAATAGTCACCGTTAGCTCTTTGACACTAAAGTCATCAAGCATATTTTCAAGAACCGCACTGATAATCTGTCCTAAATACAGAGAGTCGCCATTAAGATAGCGAGGTACAGCACTGTCGATATCAAAAACAAGATCAACATCTCTTCCTAAAAATTTATTTCCAATATCTCCAGCGACTTCATTGAGTACGTTGTTGAAGTTGAAATCATCTTTTTTGAGTTCTATTTTTTTGGATTTGATACGCAAAAAATTTATCAGGTCGTGCGTAACCCCTGTAAGTTTTTTTTCTACTTTATTGAAAAGTATTGTTTTCTCTTGCGTGCTTTTGGTATTGCAACCATAGATCATCGCTTGGCTCTCTTCGAGTATTTTTTGAGCGACTTGATAGACATTTTCACTCATATTGGTCAATATGGTATTTTGTTTACGTTCCATATCCAATTGTCTTTCTGTCATTTGACGATACATTTTCATCATTTGCTTTTCTTGACGCAATGAGATATAAAGAACCACACTCATTACAATTGACAAAAGAAGTAAAAGAACCACAATCGTTGCAGAACCAATACTTATTTCGCTTCCAAAAAGTGGCGTTACAAAAATAAATCCACCCATAGTTTTGATCCAAATTTTCATCTAAAACTCCT
>DYPM01000154.1 GCA_020719895.1 Sulfurovum sp.
CAAAAAGAGAAAATATGCCTCCATTTAAAGTCTATAGTCCTTATGCTCCATCGGGTGATCAGCCTACTGCTATAAGCTCTCTTAGTGACTCTATCATCGCAGGAAATCGCTACCAAACACTGCTTGGCGTGACGGGTTCGGGCAAGACTTATACGATGGCAAAAGTGATCGAAAAAACACAACGCCCTACATTGATTATGACACACAACAAAACTCTTGCCGCACAGCTTTATAGTGAATTTAAAAGCTTTTTTCCTGATAATCACGTCGAATATTTCATCAGTTATTATGACTATTATCAGCCTGAAGCTTATATTCCACGTCAAGATCTTTTTATCGAAAAAGACAGCTCTATCAATCAAGAGTTAGAACGGCTAAGGCTCTCTACTACAGCATCACTGCTTAGCCACAAAGATGTGATTGTGGTCGCTTCGGTCTCTGCAAATTATGGTTTGGGAAGTCCCCAAGAGTATCAAACTATTGTTCAAAAAATCAGCATAGGCGAGAGTTATGATCAAAAAGCACTGCTACTTAAGTTTGTAGATATGGGATACAAACGTAATGATGATTTTTTTGATCGTGGAAATTTTCGTGTGAGTGGTGAAGTGATCGATATCTATCCTGCGTATGCAGAGGAGTTTGCGATTCGTGTAGAGTTTTTTGGCGATGAGGTAGAAGCACTTTATGAGATCAATACGCTAAATGGAGAGAAACAGTCCCAGAAAAAAGAGGTGACTATATATGCAGCAAATCAATTTATCGTCGGCAAAGAGAAGCTCGCAGAGGCCATCAAAAGTATCGAAGTTGAACTTGACGAAAGATTGGCGTATTATCAAAAAGAGGAACGCATTGTAGAGTATACACGTCTCAAACAACGTGCTGAATTTGATTTGGAGATGCTTGAAGCTACAGGAATGTGCAAAGGAATCGAGAACTACTCTCGTCATCTTACAGGCAAAAAAGAGGGTGAAACGCCATTTTCGATGATGGATTACTTTGAAGCGATGCATAAAGAGTATTTGGTGATTGTCGATGAGTCGCATGTGTCATTACCACAATTTCGCGGAATGTACGCAGGAGATCGTAGTCGCAAAGAGGTGTTGGTGGAGTATGGATTTCGTTTGCCATCGGCTTTGGACAATCGTCCTTTGAAGTTTGATGAGTTTATCTCCAAAGCACCGCATTATCTTTTTGTTTCTGCTACACCCGCACCGCTTGAAACAGAACTCTCAAGTACGATTGCCCAGCAAGTTGTGCGTCCTACGGGACTTATTGATCCTTTGATTGAAGTGGTTGATAGCACTTATCAAGTCGAACATCTTCATGATCGTATGAAGCCTGTGATCGCACAAGGCGAACGGATACTTATCACTGTACTTACCAAACGTATGGCAGAAGAGCTGACGACTTATTACAACGATTTGGGACTTAAAGCCCGTTATATGCACTCTGAAATGGACGCGATAGAACGCAACCAAACTATTCGAGCATTGCGTATTGGTGAGTTTGATATTTTGATAGGAATCAATCTTTTAAGAGAAGGACTTGATCTGCCCGAAGTGAGTTTGGTCGCAATACTTGATGCGGACAAAGAGGGTTTTTTGCGTTCTACTACATCGCTGATTCAAACCGCAGGACGTGCGGCACGAAATTCCAATGGTCATGTATTGATGTACGCCAAAAAGCTCACCGCATCGATGCAAACCACAATCAAAACTACACAAGAGAGACGCGAAAAGCAGATTGCTTACAACACAACACACAATATCACACCCAAATCCACCATTCGTGGACTCGATACAGATCTCAAAACCGAAGAGCCTGCTGATTTGTATAATTTCAAACAGAACAAATTGGACAAAATGCCCAAAGCAGAACGCCAAAAACTGATGAACGAACTCAAAGCCAAAATGCTCGAGGCTGCCAAAAAGTTAGAGTTTGAAGAGGCGGCACGATTGCGCGATGAGATCGCAAAAATCAAGAAGCTTTAGACGCACCAAGTACTAAAGTACATTGTTTTTTGATTAATCTGTAACAAAACGTAACATCAAAAGATTAAAGCATATTAATTAACCATTAATGATTCATTTATTTTTTGGTTTTTATGGTTACAATCCATTTGTATTTAAAAACAAATTTAAGGAGATTACGATGAAAAAAGTTTTGTTACTTTCAGCAGTAGCGTCAACAATGATTATGGCAGGTGGTTATATCCAACCAGTTGCTCCAGTAGAAACTCCAGCTATGACTCCAGTAGCAGTAGAAACAAGTGGATGGGATTTTAGCGGTAATGCAAAAGTGTATCTTCAGACAGATGATAATCATGGATTAGGTAGCCTTTTTGATCAAGGTCCAGGAGATACAAATGGTTCTACACTTGGCGACGCTGGTGTGAGCATTAAAGCAGAAAACAAAGATATTTTTGCAGGTATCGGTGCAGGCGTAAGATTAAACGGTTTGACATCACTTGGTCTTGAGTATGATGTTGTAAGTAATGTTATGCAATCTCCAAATGGTGGTATTGAAGGTGGTTGGATCTCTGAAGGATATTTGACTTATGGTATTGCGAACACTTCAGTAAAATTTGGTCGCCAAGAGCTTCCAAAAGCACTTTCACCATTTGCATACTCTGAAGATTGGAACGTATTTGCTAATACATTTGATGCACTTCTTGTAGTTAATACAGATCTTCCAGAGACTGCATTGGTTGGTGCATGGGTTTATCGAAACAACTCAAACGGTCAAAGTGCAAATATGGGTAGCTTTACTGAATCAAACGGTAAAGACAATGGTATCTTTATGTTCACCGCACAAAACAAATCAGTAGAAAACTTGACATTGACAGGGTCGGTTTATTATGGTTCTGAATTTCTTACGGCAGATGATCTTACAATCATTTGGGGTGATGTAGCTTACGCAATGGGTGATTATGGCGTAGCAGTACAAGGTGGAA
>DYPM01000155.1 GCA_020719895.1 Sulfurovum sp.
CCACATAAACGGGACTCCAAAATCAAATCTTTTTCCTTCTGATTTGATATGATTTTGCTCTTTGATAGCTTCTATCATCAAGAGTGCCAATGGAAGCGGTTCGAGTGCTGAAAATATACCGCCAACAGCGATCCAATACTCATCAAGACCTTGCCACCAATAGTGATGTCCTACTCCCAAAGTTCCACTAAACATAATCAAAGTCAATTCAAAAAGCATCACTTTTTCGGCAGTTTTTTCTCTTACTAAACCTAAAGCGACAGACAAAAATGCAATAACTCCAGCAGCAAAAAGCTCAAAAGTGAGTTCAACCCAAAGATGAACAACCCACCATCTGTAATAATCATCAACAGTATAATTTGGTACGATTTTATGAAGAGGATACATACCTGCTATATAAAGAGTTGCTATACCAAAAGCAGACCAAATAATCGTGCCGATAAGTAGTTTATTGCCTTTTGCATTTCGAATAGTGCTGTAAACCATACCAAACCAAAATACAAGTCCAATAAGAAGTCCAATATCCCAAACTCTACCGAGATTTAAAAGTTCTCTTCCTTCGTTTCCAAGCCAAAACCAAGTTTCTCTCATTTCGCCTGTTGCACCCAAATAGATTCCAGAAATTCCACCGACACCAACAATAATCAAAGCAATCCATAAAAAATCGACGAGATATGGAAATTTTAAATCTTTTCCTGCGACAATAGGAGCAATCAATAGTCCTCCAACAAGCCATCCAATCGCAACCCAAATAATTGCTATATTTGTATGCAATGCTCTTGTCACATTGAATGGTAATATATCTTGAGATATTAGAAAATGATCTGTTGGATCAGCATAAATATGAGCTAAATATCCACCAAGAATCATTTGAATAAATACAAAAAGGGCAACAACTGGAATGTATTTTAGTAATTTTTCTTGTGAAGGAAAAATTTCTGAAATCTTTAGAGGCTCTGCTAACTCTCCATCTTGATGTTCTTTGTTGAAAATATATTCATAAGCAAGAAAAACAATTGCGATAGTCAAAGTCCAAAGCAACAAAAACTCTATCAACGAAACCAAGTGACTCATAAAAGTAACATCTTGATCAATTAAAGGTTCATTTGGCCAATTGTTTGACCAGCTTCGTCCATCATCTGCTGTTGGTCGTACCGTAGATGAAACAAGTTGAGACCAATCTACAAAAGCTGATATAAGTTTAGCTTCATCTTCGTGGATAATATTTGCTCTCCATGCTCTTTTTTCGTCGCCTTTTGTTAGGAATTCCACTAAATACGCTTTATTTGATTTGTAAGCTTCTGCGGATGCTTTTGTGTAAGTTACGCCACTCTCCATAAGATGTGTTTGTTTTTTGACATCTTCAATCACTTTGACTTTGATTGATGCTTTTTGCATATCGTCCAAATCAACAAAATCTTTTTTGTAATACTCAAGTGCATAATAGTTATTTAAAAACTCTGCTCTTTTATGCAAAAACTCTGTTGTAAAATCGGGACCAAGATATGCTCCCATTCCCAAAAGAGAACCATAATCCATCAAGTCAAACTGTTGAAACATCGCTTTACCGTTTACAATATCGTCGTATGTATACAACACTTCGCCCTCCACTGAAACTACTTGCTTCGGAAGTGGCGGAACTTCTTTTGCGAGATTTGCAGTGTAATAAATCAATATCGTGACCATAAAAATGGAAATCATCCAAAAAGAGGCATAAAGCCCTTTTTTGCTCATAAACTTACCAATAATAGACTTGTGCATCATTTGCTCCAAAAAAAATAAATATACTACTTTGAAGTAGTATATTTATTTTGCCATTTTTTTTGTTAAATTACTCTTTAGAATAGATTTCTTGAAAAATAAGAAGTCTAAGCACAAAGTACGCAAGTCGTATGTGAGTTTTTATGGAGGTCTTGATATGTTAAGTAGCACAACACAATACGCTTTAAGGGTTTTGAGTTTTATGTACGAAAAACCAGATGCCCTATATAGTGTCAAAACACTTTCTGAATTGTTGGATATTCCATATAAATATCTCACAAAAATTATGACAAAATTATCAAAGAACAATATTATGGTCTCAATACAAGGTAGGAATGGCGGATTTAAGTTGAGTGAAAAATCTTACGATTTGACTGTAGAAGAACTTTTGATGATTTTTAAAGACGAAAGTTACAAGTTTTGTATTTTAAAAAATAGTTTTTGCAATGAAGAAAAAAAGTGTCAACTACACGATGCTTATAGTGATTCAAAAAAAACTATTAAAAACGACTTCCTTAAAAAGAAAATCATAACAATAGTATCTCCTCACGAGTAACTAATTAAATGCCTTCAAGATAAAGAGAAACGGTTGTACCTTGATTTTTGAGTGACTGAATACGAATCTCAATGCCTTCGCTATCGCAGTAGGATTTGACAAGTGAGAGTCCGATTCCTTCTCCTTTTTGGGTAGTGTCGGTTTGGTAGTAGCGTTCAAAGATACGCAATAGTTCTGTATCGCTCATTCCTATACCATAATCAATAATCTCCAAAACCTTATCTTCCAATCTCACTACAATTGGACGCTCTTTGGGAGAGTATTTCATCGCATTCATCAAAAGATTGTCGATCATCTTCTCGAAGCCAATTTTATCGGCAGTGATTTGCATCGATTTTAGTTGCAACTCAAAACGATTTTGTTCAAAACCACTAAGCGTCTCTGTCCTCTCTTGAATGAGCGTACAAAGATCAAAAGACTCTTTTTCGATAGGAAAAATCTGTTTTTTGATACCATAAATGAGTTCTTTGTAAAGACGCTCCAAACGCACAGTAGAGGCTTCGATACGACTGATACGTTTGAGATTTTTTTCATCATCAATGGCACGTTTGAGCATCACACTGTTGGCTCGAATGGTTGTAATTGGAATATTAACCCAACTTCATCATTTTTTTCCAAGAAAGCCTATCC
>DYPM01000029.1 GCA_020719895.1 Sulfurovum sp.
TTAATTAAGTCCCTCCATAGTTTAAAATTTTTGTTGAATTATATCAAAAATTAGTAACAAAAAGTAACAAAATTTGAAACATTGAAATGGTTGGAAATTATTTATTGGCGTGCAAAAAATATTCGAGAACTCAAAAAAATAGGAAAAAATAAAAAGAAGTTAAGAAGAAAAAGAAAGAGTTAAGAAGAAGGAGCGTCCAAAAAACGCTCCGAAATGTTATAGAAACAACTTAAAGTGGTGTGACGTTCTCTGCTTGTGGACCTTTTTGACCCTGACCGATCTCAAAAGAGACTTTTTGACCATCTCTAAGTGAAACACGCTCATAACCCGAAGTTTGTTTGTTAATATGACGGAAGTGTACGAATACATCTTTATCACCATTATCAGGTTGGATAAATCCAAAACCTTTTTCACTGTTAAACCATTTGACTGTTCCGTAAACTAGATTTGCCATTGCAATCCTTTAAAAAAAATAAAATACACCATATCGCTATAGTGGTCGAAAATAATAAAATGGAGTCTACTTCGGGGAGGGTCGTAACGTTAAGAAAAAAAATTATCAACAATATTAAACCACAAGATGCAACTCTAAATCATCTTTCGTGCCGAAGATTATAGCTATATTTTCTGACAAATACAACCTTTTTTATGTTTTAATTTTAAAAAATAAAATTAAGACCTACAAATATAACGAAAGTCTCACAAGAGAGACCAGTCGCGAGAGCTGTCTGGTAAAGACATAGTTTTGAGCTTTGCTCAAAAATTGAGAATTGAACCCTCTGATTAAATAGATTGCTTCAATTCGTTCGCAATGACAAAGCACCGTCATTGCGAGGTTTGGAACAAGCCGTGGCAATCTAAATAATGTTTATTCAGAGGTCTCAATTATTTAGATGGTTACTCTCTCCCATGGTGCTTTTTTGCTTACGTTTGCAAAAACAGGATTGTTAAAAGCATGTTTGAGATCTTCGCCAATATAAATTTTTTAGTTGGATTTCTTTATAGTTGACTCATTGAGTATATTTATTGTAGTTCTGAAAGAACTCTAATAAAGAAATCACTTTATCGTGGGATATAATTACTGCTTTAAACTAATCTTAGGAAACAAAATCAGATGAAACACTATGAAACCATTATTATTGGAGCTGGAGCGAGTGGCTTAATGGTCGCATCACTTTTGCCTCCTAAAAGTGCGATAGTGATTGAGTCCAACTCTAAAATAGGTGCTAAACTGCTGATTTCTGGAGGCGGAAAGTGCAATATCACCAATCAAAAAATGGGAGCTACTTACTATCTTGCATCGCCCTACTTCATCGAACCAGCATTAGAGTCGTTTGATAACAATGCACTTTTGCAATGGTTACGCCAAAGAGGACTCAATCCTATAATGCGAAAAGAGGAGCAGTATTTTTGCCCTACAAGTGCCAAAGAGATAGTACAACTTCTCCAAAAAGAGAGTCAAAAACAGCACTTTGCAATGCAAGAACGTGTCATCAGTGTAGAAAAATACGAAACATATTTCAGTGTCAATACAGACAAACAAAAAATAAAATGTTCACGTCTCGTCGTTGCTTCAGGTGGCATAAGCTATCCACAAGTTGGAGTGAGCGATATCGGATACAACATCGCTCGACATTTTGGACACTCTATCATTACACCTTCGCCTGCTTTGGTTGGACTCACAGTCCAAAAACCACAATTTTTTTTCAAAGAACTCTCAGGTGCTTCTATGGATGTAACAATCACCGTAGAAGATCAGATTTGCAAAGGCTCATTGCTCTTTACTCATAAAGGAATCAGCGGTCCTGCGGTACTTGATGCATCGCTTTATTGGAAAAAAGGAGAGATTGAAATCAATTTTTTGCCTTACTTTGAGTGGTCGTCTCTTGAAAGTAGCAACAAACTTCTCTCCACCCTACTTCCACTTCCCAAACGAATCATCAAAGCCTTTTTGGAGGAGTACAATCTCGAAGATATTCCAGCCATCAAACTCTCCAAAAGCGACTTAGAAAAACTCAAAACATTAGAAAAATACCGTATGTCACCTGCGGGAAACTTCGGATTTGCCAAAGCTGAAGTGACACGTGGCGGTGTCTCTACTGAAGCAATAAATCCTTATACAATGATGAGTGAAAAAGTCGAAGGAGTTTACTTTATCGGCGAAGTCCTTGATGTCACAGGAAGATTGGGAGGATATAACTTCCAATGGGGATTTTCAAGTGCTTTTATGTGTGCATCGGGGATTAAAAATTAAACCCTCTGATTAAATAGAGTGCTTCGTTTCTCACAATACAAAAAAATTTTCGATGCGTAGTTAATAAACCCTTGATCTTTATAGCACTCTTGATAGGGGCTATTAGCTCTATTGTTGTAATAATCATCTATTTTTCCACCACACTCCGTTACCACCTCTTTAAGCTCCTCTATCGATGGAAGTCTTCCGCCACTCGCACTACAGATAGCTTTGGCTTTTTCCCATGGTGCTTTGCAGATACCCTTATCATCTATCTTGTCACAGTTGACAGTTGCGTAAGGTCAGTTTATATGTTTTATGAAAAATTTGAGTGGGAAACTTACAAGTGGTTCTATGCAAATTTATTTTTGAATACACCAAAACCAACATTTATGAAATCATGTATCCTGTATCCCTGAAAGTTACAATGGTGTCTTTATCTAATTTATTTCTGAGTCTATAGATTGTCGCTGATATCGTATTGTCAGCAATATCTTCTTGCCATACTTTTTCTTTGATGACATCAAGAGAAACCATTTTGCCTCTGTTTTTTAATAGTGTCTCTAAAAGATCAGACTCTTTTTTGCTTAAAGCAATCCTATTTTCTTTGCTTTGTAATGTTTTTGTTGCAAAATTATAAGAGTATTTCTTGCCAAATGAGATTTCATCTTTAGGATAAAGTCTGTTTTCTATGCGGTGGATTCTGATAAGTAGCTCCTCTATCTCGAAAGGCTTTTTGAGATAGTCATCGCAGCCCAAATGAAATGCATGGGAGATATGGGAGATGTCCGAATATGCAGAGATAAATACAAAAGAACTCTCTTGATAACGCTTCAGATGATCCATCAGTTCAAGTCCATCCATACCTGGAAGATTGATATCGAGGATAAACAGATCAATTTTACCGAGGCTGTCTATCGCATCGATAAGCAAATCGGGGTTTTCAAAAGAGAAAACTTTATGCGTGTTTTTTTGGAGTAAAAGCTTTATGGCAAAATTCAAAGCGTTGTCATCTTCAACTAAAACGATTGTCATTTTGATTCCATTTTTGTCATCTACCTGTCATTTTAAGAAGTTATAATATCATAGATATTCTGTCGACAGGATTTATATGAAAAAAATAGTGATCATAGAAGATAACATCACACAGCTAAAAATGCTTGAATTTTTTTTCAAAAAGCAAGGGTTTGACGCGATAACCTGTCAGAGTGCAGAAGAGGGTTTAGAAGTGATTGAAAAGCACAGAGATCTTGATCTAATCACGCTCGATATCAACTTGCCTGGTATGAACGGTCTTCAGGTTTTGAAAAAATTAAGAAGTGACACTGCTTTAAGAGATATACCGATTGTTATGATATCTGCACTCAAACAGAATGTAAATATTCAAGATGCTTTAAAAATCGGAGCAAATGACTATTTATCCAAACCTATTTCTCTTAAAAGTTTGGAACAGATAGTGGAGACTTATCTAAAGTGATAGTCAAAATATCAAAAAAACTTTTTTGGGTATTAAAAGTTTTTATTGTCGTAGCCATCATTGCAAAAATAGTGGACTATATGAGTGACTACACAACATTTGCCTACGGTCTCAAAACAAAACCCATACAAAAGGTCTCTTATCTTCCCGACTCAAATGTTACCCTCTTACCTATAGATGAAAACACGGTAGCGATTTATTCTATCCGCAAAGAGACAGATTCACTGGAGGAGATTTTTAAAATCGCTGGGATACCATACTATTTGTGTGCAAAACTACAAGATGCAAACAAAAGCAAAATACTCTTTTTGGACTGGGATATCAACAAAAAAGGTCTGCTTGAGGAGAATCAAGTAGCATTTTTGGAGCAGTTTGTATCATATGGTGGTATGCTAATAGGAAACGAAACGGAAAATTTGCCACAACTCAAAAAAATCTTTGGATACAGAGCGATTCTCCCTTCCAAAAATCACCGAAGTTTTACAGTAACAGATACCACCTACACAAAATACCTTGACCAACAAGAGGAGAGAGGCTACATCCTTTCGTCCCTCAATGACATACCATATACAAACACCATCGTAACAGACACAGCTAAGCCTCTTGCGATCTTTGATGGCGAAACTACGGCAATCTCAATCAACCACCACAATAAAGGCGAGGCGATTATGCTCGGGGTTTCAGCTTTTGATTTAAGATACCGCAATCTTTTTGGGAAAGACTTTAATGCAAACAAAAGCTATTGCAATAGCTTTGAGCCTCTCTCGGATATGCTTATCTTGTTACTAAAAGGGATTTATGAGAAAGAGATAAAACAAACCTTAACTCTATCGACCGCACCCTATAGGTATCGATCCAGTTTGGTTGTGACACATGACGTGGATTATATCCGTTCCATGCCCAATATGAAAAAGTTTATCAAAATGGAAAAAGCACTTGGCATAAGATCAACCTATTTTATCCAAACCAAATATCTCACAGATGACAAAGATCAGGCTTTTTTCTATGGAGACAATCTAAATACCATTATCGACGCAGATAAAGATGGTTTTGAAATAGGTTCACATACCGTAATGCACACCAAAAATTTTTTTACGCTTCCTGAAGGAAATTATTCTGAAAGCTATCCAAACTACCAACCATTTTCTTTTAATGATAAAAAAGATTTAAACAATCCTATGCTTAGCGGAGAGTTGAAGGTTTCAAAAGAGCTTTTGGATGGTCTATGTATCCATAGCGTACATTCCTTTCGAAGCGGGGAGCTAATCTATCATCCAAAACTTTCTGTTGCGATGGAGAGGTTGGGGTATCGATATAGCTCATGTTTTTCGGCAGGAGATGTCCTCTCCTATTTTCCCTATCGGTACAAAAGAGAGTATGGCACATTGACAAACCAAAGCTTTATATGGGAGATTCCTTTGGTCTATGAGGATGAGGAGTTTCCTCCACTCTATTTTAGGGTCGATAAAGCCTTGTCACTATTTGATAAAATCCACAAAAATGGAGGTGTCTTTAATCTACTAATTCACCCTGATATGACGATATCAAGACTGAAAAATTTAGACATCTATTTTGAAAAATCATTCATCGAAAAACTTCCAAAAGAGGTGTGGATAGCAACGATTAGAGATATCGGTGCGTTTTGGGACAAAAGAGATAGAGTGGTTTTTAGATATCATTTAGATAAAGATCTGTTGCAACTCTATATCTACTCCCAAGCAGATATAGAGGGGCTTGCGTTTGATATGCATCATATTGCCTTAGATCCAAATACAGACCAAAGCGTTAAAATAGAAAATCAAAAATTGATACTTACAGTCAAGAAAGGTTTGAACCATTGGGATTTAAAAATATTATAATGATTTTGCCACTTCTGTTTTTAGGAATTGGTGCTGTAGAGCTTGATTTCAAACTGCTTAAAGAGAGTGATGGTGTAGAGCTTGTCAAACCTCTACACTCACAACCCTATTTTTTATATTATCAAAACAAAGGTGACGAGATACAAACTCCACTCGATCCTTATCTCTATACAATGACACCTAAAATCACTTTTTTTGATCACAAAAACAGTGCGATGTGTATCGTTCCTTTAGCCAATAAAGATCACTACTTAAACGCTTCATTTTTTGACACCATACGCATAGAGGGCAAGTGCAATAATTGTGTGGTGGCGATATCAGATAAGAAACTTTTTTTGAGGGAGGATAATGTCAAAATAGGTGATTTCAAAAACATCATTCCAGTTGACAAACTAATGGATAAGATTGATTTTAGAAGTTTGAAATATCTTATCTTTTTTGCACCAACCAAAGAGGATATCAATATTAAAGAGATTACATTTTTGCACACCCCAAAAGAGCCAAGCGTTGAAAAACCCTCAGTATGGATATGGAAAAGCAGTGATGTCGATATTAAAAAACTCAAAGCAAACGCTATCAAAAGAGTGTATCTTCAAGTCGATAAAGATTTTCAAGCGACGGCATCGCTTCTATATGATAACAGTATTGAGGTTGTTGCACTTGATGGAAACCCATCTTATATCTTTGACGACCGTCAACTGATGCAAAATATACAAGAGGTCATCAAAATCAATTCAACAAAAAAGATTATAGAGGGATTTCAAATCGATATCGAGCCACATACGCTAAGGGATTTTGATTTACATAAGGCAGAGTATCTTCAAAAGCTTTTAGATTTAAGTCATACACTCTATACCCAACTCCAAAAAAATGGCTTGAAGTTCTCTATCGTGATTCCGTTCTGGTACGACAGTGTCTATGTAGAAAACAAAAGTGTCGCCTATACTCTTATCGATAGTTCTGATGAGGTGGTATTGATGAGCTACAGAACAGATTCTCTTGATGTTTTAAAAATATCTGCCGACAAGCTTGCCTATGCCCAAGCAAGAGACAAAAAGATAAAAATCGGTATTGAGTTGATGCCGATAGAGGATGAATATCATTACCTATTTGATAAAAAAGAGATAGCAAAGTGCAAAACCATTGCAACTTTTTGGGAGAGTTGCAAAAGCAAGCCATACTCTCAGTTTGAAATCAAAGGCAACTCTATCAGTTTTTTTGAGCAAAAAGAGAAACTCCCTTCTCTGCTCCATACACATTTTCCCTATGCGTCATTCACTGGTTTTGTCTATCATCATATCGATGGGCTTTGATAATCTTACTTATCCCTTTATCGTCAAGGTAGCCGTTGATATAAGTAGGTACTTGACTGCTTCTTATCACATCAAGTAGCATTTCTATATTTGGTTTGCTTTGATTAAAGTTGCCAAGCGGAATGTTGATAAATTCGATTCTGTATTTGGCACAAAAGTTTTTCTGATATTGATATAACTCATGATAAAGCGGAAGTCGAGGATCAATCAAGGATATCACTCTTTTGATGTTGTGTTTTTGAATTAAAATAAGCATATTTTTCTCATTTTGAAAAGGACCGCTAAAAAGATGAGGCATAAGCTGAACCACATCTTGCTTGAAAAAATTCGTGATAGTAAAACGATCTTCGATCCTGTCTATGTTTACCGCAAGTGCTACAACGTAGTAAGCCAAAAAAACAAGAAACAACACAAATCGTACAGCAAGATACTGAAGTTTTTCGATGCTCATATCGATTTTCTCTCTATTTTTCCCCAAGAGGTATTGAGGAAATTAAAAGAGGCTAAAAGATTTTCAACTTTAATCAACGGCCTGTAGTAAAATGGCTCTACAAAGCTCATCGCGAGTAGTTTGTAGATATCAAGGATATTTTTAAACCGATGTACAGTAAAAAGATCTAAAGTAAGAGAGCCTATATTGATGACAATCCCCCACGCAAATTCAAGTAAAAAAAAGACAATAATGGCATCTTTATTGATAAGACCATAGAGATAAAAAAGAATAATCGAAGATACTCCAAGCAGTGTAATAAAAGGAGAGAGTGCTTCGACAAATATAAAGTAAGGTATTGCAAGAAGACCTATTTGTTGATATTTGCGATTAAATATCATACTTCTATTGTGATAGAGTGTCTCCATCAGTCCCCTCTGCCATCGGTTTCTTTGCTTCAGAAGAGAGCCATAGTCGCTTGGTGCTTGAGTCCAGCATACGGTATCGGGAACAAACCGAATCGAGTATAAAATATCATGATCAAAACAGTACTTTATCATTCTAACAACAAGATCAAAGTCTTCACCGATCGTATGTCTATACCCTCCGATATTCTCAACAATATCTTTTCTAAAGATTCCAAATGCTCCCGATACAATCAAAAGTGCATTCATTTGCTCCCATGCTGTTCTTCCTGCTAAAAATCCTCTTGAGTATTCTATGATTTGAAATATTTCGATCTGTGTTTTTGGAACTTTTCTTTGAACAACTTTGCTCTCACGAATCACCGAACCATTAAGTATGCCAACTTTTCCACCTACAGCAATCGCATTAGTCTCTTCGCTAAAAAGCAAAACACTCTTAGCAATCGCATCTTGTTCTAAAATAGAATCAGCATCCACACAGCAAAAAAGCGGGTATTTTGATATATTGATACCGCAATTAAGTCCATCGGCTTTCCCGCCGTTTTCTTTATCGACAACGATAAGGTTGTCATAGGTTTTGGATCTGTAAATTGTTTTGATAGGTTGATGCTTGATCAGATTGTCTATTTGCATACTTTGTGGCACAAGATCAAAAGCATCGATCAATTTTTGCAGTGTGCTATCTTTGGATCCATCATTAAGTACGATCACTTCATATTCTGGAAAATGGAGTCTAAGAAGTGCAGTGATTGAAGCTATGATTGTAGCCTCCTCATTGTAAGCAGGCACAAGGATTGACACGGGTTTATAAGCATCAGAATTAATAAGCTTATTAGCAAAAACATCAGAAGCAGAACCAAAATACTCAATCAATCTTTTGAGTGCTTTGATGACAAAAAAGGTCATCGAGATATTTGTCGTAATGAGATAAAGCAGGTAAATAACCTGTAGTGCTAAAAGAAGAAATATTAAACTGCTATCTATCACATTGTTTCATTATATGCAGTGCTGTCGCCAATAATCGATGGTGAAGCATTTGAGGGCTTTTTTCTCTCTATAACATCAAGAATATCACTATATTTCAAGCCAAATGTTTTGGTGCTACTCAAGAGAGTTTTGATGAGATGACTATCTTTATCCAAAAAATAGAGATAGATAAACTCCAAAGCACTTTTGCCACACAGTTCAAATGCATGCTGTGCACATACCAACTTTACTTGCATCGATTCGTGAAGGTAACTGTTTTTGATAATTTGGCAATAGGAGTATTTCAATTTGGACAATATCTTTATCGTATGAATAATAAAATCTTCATTATTTTGTTCTCTTTGATAAATATCGATAATACAATGGTATAGTTGAGGATTCCTCATATCAGCAATGGTTTGCAAAACCGATTTAATCGTAATATGGTTGTAGAAATTGAGAGTTTTCACAAATGACTCTATCTCGCTTGGTGGCACCTCTTTAAAAGCTTCTTCAAAAATAAATCTGTCATAAAGATAACTTATCCCCCTATATTTGATACGGTTTGTCATGACGTGGGCTATAGACTTGAGATCTTTTTGATTGTTGCAAAGAGAGGCAAAACCATAGAGTGCTTCTTGTTGCATAGAGAAGTGCCTGTTTTTCATTTTTTTGAAGAAAAAACTTTTATAAGGAGGATAGTGCAAAGAGATCATTTTATTGAAATAAGATATTTTTTGAAATGCAAAATAGCTCTTTTGATACGCCTCACATAAGAAGAGAGCAAGTTGATTTTTTTCGATGATATCTATCAAAATACGGCTATCTTCTTTCGCCATAAAATTATACACTTCAATAATTGCCTCGACTAAAGCTATTTTATCATTATGTTTTTTTGCTTTGATTTCAATAGTGTCATCAAACAAAAAGAGATTGATTTGATGAATAAAATCTAATTTTTTGGACTCAATCGCTCCTCTTTTTCTTTCGAGATAGATTTGCAGTAAAGAGACAGCAACAAATAAAAAAAACGCTATCATAAAAAAAAGTATGGTTATGTCAATAATGAGATCGATTGATTGTGCAATCGTATCGGTTGCGACTTTTGCTTGACTTATCTCCACTACCAGTTTCTCCGCAGACAGATAAGAAAACCGAATTTATCAAACCGATAATCTGTGTTTGTGTTTTGATAAAACTCTTTTGATAGATTTCCCCACACAACCCAATCTTCATTGATCTGTTTTTCAGATCCTACTTCAAGTCGGTTTGAAATAGTATTTTCATACATATCTTGAGCTTCTATCGCTTCATTGGAGTCGCTATAGACATAGGTGATGTAGTATTTGTATCTGTTTTCAACCTCTTTGCCAATCGTATTTGAGATGGCATAACTTTGGTTTTCTAAAATATAATAGAGTGTTTGATGGATATACCACGCATTGGGCAAGTAGTATCGATATTCGGGAGTAAGCATATTGATATTTTGATTCGTATAAGCCGAAAACTCATACCCTATTCCCACTTCGATATTTTGATACCCTTTATAGATGTGGGTTCCAATGGCGTATTTGGACATAAAATTTGCAGTCGGTGAGAAGGAAAGATGAAAAAATCCCCATTTTTTGTTGGTTGACTCAAAATAGATCTCTGTATCGATGTTTTTATCATTTTTATGATATCGGTCGATCTCTTCTGTTCTTAATACAACTGTTTGATTACGATAAGGGAATTTTGTTTGAATATATTCTCTTTTGTCTTTAAGCCTATCGTCTAAATAGCTATAGTTTTCTACGCCAATCTCTATAAAGTGCTTTTTTTTGTCAGACGATAGGCTTTTGTCATTTTTTGCCTCTATCTTAGGTTGCATTTTGGCATTTTGTATGATGCGAAGCCTATCCAAATAGTGGCTATCGTTTGTTTGTGTATAGAGTGATTGAAAAATGTCGATACTCTCATCATATTTTTTTTGCCAAAATAGTAGGTTTGCCACCATCTCTTTGACTTCGGCACTCTTTGGGTAGAGGCTTGAGAGTGTTTGCACGCTTTTTAACGCATTTTCAAAATCGTTTAGTACGGTATAGGCTTGTGTTTTGAGTATGAGTAGTTCATAGCTGTTTTGGAATTTTTTTGGTTGCTGTTCTATGTATGTCAAGGCATCGTTTGGATTTGCAAAATCACTGATCTTTTTTATAGGTTGTGCAAACACGAAAGATCCAAAAAGAATAAAAGCAATCAGTAATTTTGTATATTTCATATTTTTTCACTTTGTATCTCATCCAATAGCTTTTGAGCATCGCTACTCTCATTAGGATAAAGCTCAATCTCTTTTTGAAGATAAGAGAGGGCTTTGTTTTTTTCCATTTCACTAAGTGCCACTTTTGCCAAATCGTAATTTAGCATATAATATTTTGGATTGATGCTTAATAATTTTTCTAACTTTTCTTTTGCCTGAGATATTTGTTCTTTTGCCAAATAAACTTCAGCCAATCCCCAAAGAGCATCTTGATTTTTATCATTTTGTGAAAGCAGGAAAAGATATATCTCTTCTGCTTTTTCAAGATCTTTCATAAAATAATAGTCTCTTGCTATATGAATCAAGTCTCTTTCATTGTCTTTTTTTAATTCAAGCGCTTTGTTTAGTATCTGTATGGATTTGGCATATTCGCCTTTGAGATAGTAGATCCATCCGAGTTCAGAATACGGCTCAAAATCTTTTTTTTCAAAATCTTTGTTTGATTTGTTTGCAAATTCTAAAGATTTGTCAAATGCTTTAGCTTTTATCATCTCTTCGGCTTTTAATATATTGTATTTATTTTTAAATTTGACAATGTTTTGATATCCGTTGATACCATTTTTATCTACAGCTATTGCTTTGATGTAGTAGTAGCCATCTTTGTTTATCTTTGTTTTTATAGTTGGTGATACGAATGTATATATCCCTGTGATATTTTCAAATTTATCATCATTTGCCATGATAATTTTATAAGATACCGCACCCTTCACTGCTCCTACTGTTATCTCTACGGATCCATCTTGAAGATTTTTAAATCGTATTCCATAAGGAGCATCTAAAAGTTGTACTGTTTTTGGAATGCCATTTTTGCTTACCAAAAAGCCAAATCCCTCTTCAAGCACTCTGTCATCAGATTTTACTGCTCCTTCATAGATTGAGACTACACTATTTTTATCTTTTTCAAGTGTCACTTTGGTTCCCATATTGGTAAATGTTGTATTTGGCATTACAAAGTTTACGGTATCGCCGTTAAGTTCTACTTCAGCATATCCGCTTGAGAGGCTCAATCGTTTGTAAGATTTTGAGTTGGTAATATTTCTAAAATTCCAAAAGCTATAATCAGCATCACTCTCTACTCTTATAACAGATCCGTTTTGCGTCTTTATAGTGTCAAATTTACCATTGCTTTGTGTATCGTTAAATGTCGGAATGACGGGAAAAAAGTAACCTGCACCAAATACAACGGCAATGAAGGACGCAGCAAGTGATGCATATGGGTTTTGTATCGTTTTTCTATGCTGTATTAACGGCAAATTGAATATAAATGCTACATCTTTATTTTCAAAATTTTTCAATTCTATATTACCACCATGAACATCAATCACTGATTTTACAAGAGCGAGTCCTATTCCTGTCCCTATATGTTCGCTACTTTTTGATGTTTGAAACTTTTCAAAAAGCTTCTCTTTTTCACTGTTATCTATACCAAGAGAGCTATTTTGTATTTTTATGGTCATAAATTTATTTTTAGTCGAAATATCTATCTTGATATAACCGCCTTCAGTATTGTATTTGATAGCATTATTTAGCAAATTAAATATAGCCCTATCGATCCAAAAAAAGCTACCTTTGATAATTTCTATTTTGTCTTTTTTTGTAAAATAGATTTTTAAATTTTTACTTTTTATTGACAACTCAAGCGTATTTAAAATTTTATTGATAATCTCTGTTATATTAAACTCTATTATTTCGATCTTATTTTCACTATTTTGATGCTGAAGTCTTTCTATTTGGAGCATCTCTTCAAAAATATCAATAGATTTTGAGACAGACTCAAATGATTGATTTAAAAGTTTTGCTCTATCCTCGCTATCAAAATCATATTTGACAAGCATTTCGATAGAGAGTTTGGCAGCCGAAAGCATCCCTTTTAGCTCATGTGTTGCAATAGGACTTAGGCAGTTTGAATTTTTGAGAGCATTATATGCTTTTAAATAGATATTTATAATATTGTGAATATATTTAAGCGTTTTGATATCAATAATTTTTGAACACTCATAGAACTCTACAAAATCATATTCAAACGCTAAAATAACTTGGTTTTTTTCGATACATATATCACTGCAATCGGTTGTTTTTTTATGAAAATGTTTATAATCTTTAGCCTCTAAAAGTTCTGAGACCAATTTTATGGTTCTTTTAAGCGTTGTATTCATATTAACCCCTTTTCGTGGCATCATAATGTAAAAAGATGATAAATGAATGATATTTTAGAAATTTATATATGGGAATCTCTAAAAACCGTCATACCAAACTTGATTCGGTATCTCATAATTATGATGCAAGTTATGGATTTCTTTCAAAAATTTCTCTACTACATAAAAAGATCCAAATACCAAATAGTGTTCAGAGTCATTGATGGTTTTGTCAAAAATTCGATACGTTATCTTTAGATTTTCCAATGTCTCTTGTATCGCTTCTATCTTTACGGCTCTTGATGAGTCTATTTTTATGATCTCTACACGTTTTATTTTAGGTTTGAGAATTGTTAAGACGCTTTTATAATCTTTGTCATCTAAAGCATTATAGACAAGCACCGTATCAAAATCCATCACTTCAAAAATCACCTGTGCGGCCAAAGGGTTGTGACCTACATCAATGCGAATATTCTTTTCAAGCGAATAAAATCTCCCAAAAAGCTCAAGAGACTCAAGACTCTCTAATACAAAAGGGATATTCAAAATCTCCAATGCTTTGAGTGCCACAAGTCCATTCTGTACCAAAAAATCTCCCCAGCTTTTCTGTTGTGCAATCACCGTCATCGCTTCTTGATAAGGAGAGTTTTTATTTGTAAAGTTTTCTGCTTCAAAAAGTGTTGCGTTTTTGATTTTGGCAATCTCTTTTGCTACTTGTGACACTTCGCTATAACGTTGTGGTGCAAGAAGTGCTTTTGTTTGGATGCTGTTGATTTTTGTCGTAGCGATCGCTTTGATCGTATCGCCCAAAAATGCCTGATGATCAAAACCTATAGGAGTGATAATTGTTAGCTCTTTATCACACACATTTGTAGCATCAAACTCACCGCCCAAACCTGCCTCAAGCACTATCAAATCACAATGCTCAAACACCACCAATGCAAGCAGTGTCGTGTACTCAAAATAGCTCAATGCTTCACTCATTAAGCGACCAAGTATCGCATAGAGTTTTTGGTGTGCTGTCTCTAAAACATCATCACACACCTCTACGCCATCAAGCCAAATCCTCTCATTAAATCGCAAAATATGCGGTGAACTGTAGTGTCCAATGTGAAGGTTTGTTTGGACATTAAACGCCAAATGTGCGAGGATTCTCCCTGTCGAGCCTTTGCCGTTTGTACCGACGATATGAACGATGCGTGGATGACGAATGTACGGTTTGAGTATCGCAAACGCCTCGTGAACACGCTTGTGATCTATCTCTTTGTAGTAAAGTGGTTTTTGCTCTAAAAATTGTGCTAACGTTTTACTTTGCATCGGGTTGTATCAAGCTCCCTTTTGCACAAACAAACGCGACAAACTGATCAAGTGCTTTTCGTACACCTTGGCTGATTGCTTGTGTGCGAAGTGATGCGGAGTTGAGTGTTGTCGCTTCGATATCTCCTTCATGCACTGCGGTGATTGTCCTGATCTGTTTGCCTGTTTTGCTTTTCATTTCAAATCTCACTCTGACATTGGCAAGATAACGGACAATGTATCCATTTTCATATCCAATAGGCGTAAAAGTACTTCCTTGATAGGAGACAATCAAACTGTTTGTTGCCTCCTCTTTGGAGCTGACACGTTTTTGAAATCTTGTATAAACAACACGATTGATTTCATCACGAATCAATGGTGCATTTTCTGGCTCAACACTATCGACTTTGACTTCGACATAAATAGCCTCATCAAACACTGTTTTGGCAACAACTCCGATAGGTTTATAGCCACACGCAGACAAAAAAAATACGATGCCAACAAAAAATATAATGTAAGCGATGGACAATTTGAATGTATATTTCATCTCTCTCATTTTGCAGGTTTTACAGCCAAATTGACCAATTTACCAGCGACGACGACTGCTTTTACAATCTCCATCCCTTCGAGCCATTTTGCTCCAACCTCTTTGGCAGCAGAGAGAATCTCCGCTTCGGTAGCATCGGGCGAGATTTCAAACTCGGCACGTTTTTTACCGCCGATCATCACCACATACAAAATACTCTCTTTGACAAACACTTCATTTTGCATTTCAATCGTCACATTGAAATTCTCACGCCTAAACAACACTTCGCTTAGTTCACTTGTCGCATGAGGAATGATCGGCTCAAGAAGACGAAGCAAGATATAAAACCCTTCACTCCACACCGCTCCATCTTCTTGTTTGTCAAGTGCATTGAGTGCTTCCATACACGACGCGATAAGGGTATTGAACGCAAAACTTTTTTCGTACACATCGGAGGATTTTTGCAACGCTTCGTAGACTTTTTGCCTTGCTATCTTGGACTCTTTGCTTAGTGTTGTGTGGTCGATTTTGGGAAGTGTCTTTTCGCTCACTTTTTCTGCACGCTCAAAGAGTTTTTTGATAAACCTAAATGCTCCTTCTACCGCGTTGTCATTCCACTCCAACTCTTTTTGAGGTGGTGCGGCAAAGAGGATAAAGAGTCGTGCTGTATCTGCACCATACATTTCGATGATCTTGTCGGGATCTACAGTATTGCCTTTGGATTTGCTCATTTTTGCACCGTCCATCGTCACCATTCCTTGCGTAAGAAGCTTGCTAAACGGTTCATCGATTTCTACATAACCCAAATCCCGCAACACTTTGGTAAAAAACCGTGCATAGAGCAAGTGCAAAATCGCATGTTCGATACCGCCGATATATTGATCCACGCCCAACCAATAGCTCGCTTCGGTTTTATCAATGCCTGTGGTGTGCCATTTTTTTGGATTGGTCGCGTAGCGGAATTGATACCAGCTTGACTGCACAAACGTATCAAGCGTGTCTGTTTCACGCAACGCGTCACTGCCACATTTAGGACACTTGCAATGTTTCCATGTCGGATGGTTGTCAAGCGGATTGCCTTCTCCTGTGATCTCCACATCATCAGGAAGTGCTACGGGAAGATGCTCTATCGTTTCAGGCACCAAACCACAATGAGGACAATGCACAAAAGGGATCGGCGCACCCCAATAGCGTTGACGGCTCACACCCCAATTGCGAAGTTTGTAGTTTGTTTTGCCGTTGCCCAATCCTCTCTCTTCAAACATCGCGATGATTTTTGCTTTGGCTTGGAGATTGGAGAGTCCGCTAAACATTGCCGAATCTACAAGTTCTCCTTCGCCCGTATAAGGAAGTGCTTCGTTGTCGCCCACTACACGTTTGATTGGTAGATTGTATTTGGTCGCAAAAGCATAATCTCTCTCATCATGTGCTGGCACCGCCATCACCGCACCACCACCATAACCTGCAAGAACAAAATTGGCAGTCCAAACAGGAATCTCTTCTCCCGTCAATGGATGAATCACCCAAATACCCAAAGCGTATCCCTCTTTGTCTGCTTGTGCTCTTTCGCGTTCGCCCATATTGGCAATCGCTGAGATCTTCGTAGCAGTCTCCTCGTCCACCAATTGATGCTCTACGATATACTCCGTGATCGGATGCTCTGCTGCTAATGCGGTATAAGTGACGCCATAAATCGTATCAGGACGAGTTGTAAACACTTCGTAGCATTCAAAATTCCCACCCAATCTTGCCCTGCTCTCTTCGGTCAATACAAATTCAAACGCAAGCCCTTGGGATTTACCAATCCAATTGCTTTGCATCGCAAGCACTTGTTGTGGCCATTGTCCTTCGAGTATTTTGAGATCTTCGAGCAACTCATCAGCATAACGGAGAATATCAAGATAGTATCCAGGCATCTGTTTGAGTTCTATTTCATTATCACATCGCCAACAACATCCCTCTTCTACTTGCTCATTGGCTAAAACCGTATGACACGTCTCACACCAATTCACTGTCGTTGATTCGCGGAAAAGTAGCCCTTTTTCGTACATTTTGATGATAAATTCTTGCTCCCAACGGGTGTAGAGCGGATCACACGTAGCAAACTCACGGGTTTTAGAAAACGACAATCCCAACGCATTGAGTTCGCCTCTCATATAGGCGATATTGCTATAAGTCCACTCTTTTGGGTGTCTTCCGTGTTTGATCGCTGCATTTTCTGCAGGCATCCCAAACGCATCCCAACCGATGGGATGAAGTACATTGTAGTCTTGTTTGCGGTAGTGACGTGCGAGAGCATCTCCAATAGTGTAGTTGCGAACATGTCCCATATGGAGTCTTCCACTTGGAAAGGGAAACATACTCAAAATATATTTTTTTTTCTTCAGAAGAGAGTCGGACGGCTCGTAAGCCTGCTCCGCTTCCCACTGTTTTTGCCATTTGGCTTCGATCTCATTTGGAATATAACGCATCTTTTCTCTCGCTTTCGTCTCTTTGGTGGTAATTAAAAATGGCAAAGATTATAGCAAAGATGGGGTTAGGAGAGGTTTTCTATTTTTTATGTAAGATTATGTGGGTTTGAGTGGAAGAGAGTGGAGTATCTCTATCATTGGTATTTTTGGCTCTTATGCAAGAAGTGATTTTAATGAAAATAGTGATGTAGATATAG
>DYPM01000156.1 GCA_020719895.1 Sulfurovum sp.
ACTCCATCTGTTTGCTCATCTATATCATCAAATTCTGCCAAAAGTCTATCTTTGAACTCCCCAGTAAAAAACTTGGTATCGACGACCAAATACCGATTGGATTGCTTCGTTTCACTCGCAATGACATCAAACAAATCGTCATTGCGAGGCGATTTGTCGCCGTGGCAATCTACTCCGTACAATCTTTGCCATTCATCACATTGTGCTTCATTTTTAAATATCTCTTCATGGTAAATTTCTGGTATTTTGTCAAGTGTGATGCAGTACTCCGCACCTATTACAAACTTCTTTTTAAGCCATAGTTTTTTTTGAAAATCTTCGATTTGTGAGAGAAAAGCAATGATTTTTTGGGCGATGATTTTAAAAGTTCTGATTTTATTCATTGATGCTTCGATAGCAGAACTTGAAATATCCAAAATATCATCGATATATAAAATCTCATTTTTGATAAAAAAGTCAAGCTCACGACTCAAAAATCCTTTGAGGTCTTTGTGGATGAAGTAATCAAAACTATTTCTACTCGTATAATCATTGAGATGTTTTTCTAGTAAGGTTCTTTTTGGATTTGCTTTTGTAGGATGTGGTACATCAAGGCTATATTTTTGAAGATTTATATCAGTTGGAAAACTATGATTTTTCCCATCTTCATAGGTGAAATATATATAAAGCTCTCCATCTAACTCTTCGCAAGATTGATAGACAAATACTCTTTTATCTGATTTATTGTTGTTTGTAGATGTTTTGGCATCTTGAAGTTTGAAATGGACTGTGTGAGTTTTGGTCTTAAAAGTATAATCTCTAAAAAACTCACTTGTCTTGATGTAATATTGGTCACTATTTGCCCAGTGGAGTTTGACTTCTTCACCCTCATACGGCACCGCATAAGTGTCTTTTTTGTATCTTCTAAGACTTACAAAATCACCGTCTTTATAGTATCTACTAAAGAAGTTGGTAAGATGGCTATAGATTTCATTTTCGTTTGATTCATTGTTTGAAGAGGTGAGAAGTTTTTCTTTGAGCTCTTTTACTTTTGGACTATCATCAGGATTCATTCCTGCATTTGTGATAGTCGATATTAAATTATCAAGCTCTTTTTGTAATCCATCATTACTATTTTGTGTAAAAGCATTTTCGATAGAAGCTATCAAATCTTTGTGCAAAAACTGTTTTATCTCATCAGCTTTTTGATTCATAATCCTATAAATTCCAAAATCTAAATCAGTTTGGTTTAGCTGAAACATCTCTTCTAATAAGTTTATGAGCTTTTCTTGTTTTTCGTTCATTGTGTGCCTTTGTGTGTATCGAATCTGTATTTACTGAAGAGATTCTCTGAACTCTTAGATGCACTCTTTTGAAAGTCAAATCTTAGTACGAAATCGATTAATCGTCCATTCTTTATGATTTTTTGATACAAGATACTCCAAAAATTCTCTCTTAAACCCCCTTTTACCAACAAAAAGATAAATTTCACTCTTATAATTACTCACATATAAGAGTACGATACAATAGGAATACAATGACACCAACTTTTAGAGCAGAACTTTTAGCCCCAGCGGGCAATCTTGAGAAGATGAAAATCGCCCTCAATTACGGAGCGGACGCTGTGTATGGCGGTACAAGTACTTTCTCTCTTCGCATTCGTTCGGGTAAAGAGTTTGATCTTGAGGATTACAAAGCAGGGATTGAGTACGCACACGCACGAGGCAAAAAAGTCTATACGACGATCAACTCATTTCCATTTAACTCACAAATCCGACTCTACGAAAACCACATCGCCCAAATGGCGGAGCTAAAACCCGACGCATTGATTGTCTCAAGTCCCGGCATCATCAAAATGGCAAAAAAAATCGCACCCAATATCCCCATTCACCTCTCCACACAAGCCAACGTAATGAACGCACTTGATGCACAGGTTTATTATGATTTGGGTGTTTCGCGTATTATCGTAGCACGTGAGATTAGCCTTAAAGATTGTGAAGCGATCAAGTCGGTGATTCCCGAGCTTGAACTTGAAGTGTTTGTTCACGGTTCGATGTGTTTTGCTTATTCGGGGCGATGTCTCATATCGGCGATTCAGACAGGACGCGTACCAAACCGTGGGAGTTGTGCCAATGATTGCCGTTTTCCGTATGAGATTTATGCACACAATCCAGAAAGTGGTGTCACATTTAGACTTGATGAAGAGGAGGGAATTGGTACATACATTATGAATGCTAAAGATATGAATATGGCTTCACACGTCAATGAGATACTTCAAAGTGGCGTGATAGACTCACTCAAGATCGAAGGGCGTACCAAATCACCGTATTATGCAGGCGTAGTGACCAAAGCGTATCGTGCGGCGATTGATGATTTTTATGACAAAAAATTTGATGCCACGCTCTATCAAGCGGAGTTAAACACGACACAAAACAGAGGTTTTAGTGATGCGTATCTTATTTCACGTCCATTTGAGAAGCACGATACACAGTCACACGACTTCACGATCCAAAATGGCACACATCAAGTCGCCGCATTGGTCAATGAAGAGGGAACGACATGGAAATGCAAAGACAAAACGTGCGTTGGGGATGAAGTGGAGATTGTGTTGCCTGTGGGTGCTGTGGTAGAGCCGATGGAAAATGAACGAGGAAAATTAGAAGTAAGAGAAGGAAGGTATTATTTCACTATCAAAGCGATAGAGTCCACTTCTAATAAGCGGTTTGAATGTATTCATAGTGGCGATCTTAATGATATTTTGTTACCATTTGTGTTGCCAGGATATACCATTTTGCGTCGCCCTATCGCCGAAGCGTTGGAGAAAAAAGGGCTTACAGAGGATTCCACACCGATGAGAATGACACCCAAAAATCATCTCTGCGATTGAGACCTCTACATAAACGACTCTCAAGAGCGACAAGTCGCGAGAG
>DYPM01000157.1 GCA_020719895.1 Sulfurovum sp.
TACTACAAAACCAAAACAAACAAACCGTGGGGTTTATTGATTCCGACAAATTTCAATCATCCAATTGAAACAGTAGATGTCAAAAATGCTTATAGACACTATTTGGATTGGGCAGAAAGCAACGGAACAAAATATGCCGATTGGTATATTTGGGACAAAAAAGATGACACAAACGCGACTTACGCCGACGAAACAAAAATCATCAAGCACTAAAAATCAAATCGAGGTAGAGATACCTCGATGACTCTCACATCGTAATATTCTCCAACATCTCAATCTCATCTCCACGAATAATCAACGCATCAATTGAAAAATCGATATCCAAACGACGGACTTTGAGATAGTGATGCGTTGATAAAATCAGCTTCTTGAGTTTAGATGGCGTAAGATTATAAATAGGATCAAAATCCGCTTTAGCACTTTTGACCTCTACAAAATGCAATACTCCATTTTTTTGGGCGATAATGTCTATCTCTCCAAGCTTTTGAGCGTAGTAGTTTCGTTCCACAATCAAAAATCCACGCGACTCCAAAAAGGCAGTAGCACGAGTTTCACTCCTCTCTCCAAACGCTTTTGATGTGTTGTTTTTTTTCATCACTAAAGCTGATCTACGACATCTATTCCCAAAATCTCAAGTCCCAACCTAATAGTGCGAGCGACAAGATTGGCAAGTTGCAATCGACTCATTTTGGTTATATCATCCACACCATCTTTGAGAATCGGATTTTGTTCATAAAATCGCATAAAAAGTGTTACTACCTCATAAAGATATGCGGTTATTTGGTTTGGAGAAGCATCTTCGGACGTTCGTATCAACACCTCTTCAAACCGTAGTAACATCACTGCGAGTTGATGCTCAAGAGGATCAACAATCACAATTTTACCTTCTATAGACGCATTGTGTTTACGAAAAATGCTTTGGATTCGAGCATAAGCGTATTGCATATAAAGTGCCGTATTTCCATCAAATGCGAGCATCTTATCCCAATCAAAAACATAATTGGATTCGCGATTGATTGATAGATCAGCATATTTGACTGCACCAATACCAATTACTTGTGCCAACTGTTCTATCTCTTGAGAGGTAAATTTACTTGGCTCTTTAATGCTCTTTTTGGCTTTTCGTACCGCTTCATCAAGCAAAGCGATAAGTTTGACTGTGCCACCGTCTCTTGTTTTAAAAGGTTTGCCACTGCTGTCCATCATCGTCCCAAATCCGATATGCTCCAATCGCACTGATTGAGGCACAAAATCAGAAATTTTTGCGACTTCAAATACTTGTTTGAAATGCTCGGCTTGTCGTGCATCTACCACATACAAAATTCTATCGGCTTGAATGGTTTTGGCTCTATAACGCAACGCGGCAAGATCAGTCGTAGCGTAGAGATAACCGCCATCTTTTTTCTGGACAATCACAGGCGTTTGGCTTCCTTCCAAAAAGACGCACAACGCACCTTCGCTCTCCGTCAAAACCCCTTTGGCGTTAAGATCATCAATCACATTGACCAAATCATCATTATAGAAACTCTCCGCTTTCACATCTTCGCGTGTGAGTTTGACTGAAAGCTCACGATACACATCTTCGCAGTGTTGAAGTGAAATATCAATAAACCGTTGCCACAACACCAAACAGTGTGCATCATTTGATTGAATCCTCACCACATATTCACGAGCTTTATTGGCAAATGACTCATCGGCATCAAAACGAGACTTTGCAGCTTTGTAGAATGATTCGAGATCTTTAAGATTTGCAGAAGTGTCACTGTGTTGCTCTTCAAGATAAGCAACCAACATTCCAAATTGTGTTCCCCAATCACCAATATGGTTTTGACGAATCACTCTATCGCCCAAAAAAGTCAAAAGATTTGCCAACGTATCACCGATAATAGTCGAACGAAGATGTCCAACATGCATCTCTTTTGCCATATTGGGTCCTGAATAATCCACCACTACGGTTTGTGATTGTAATTTTAGAGAGATAGAAAGTCTATCATCTTGAAACGCATTTTGACACGCCTCACTAAGCCACGCATCATTTAACCAAAGATTGATAAATCCAGGACCTGCGATCTCTGTTTTTGCGATAAGCGTAGAGGTATCAAGTGCATTCAAAATTTCTGTGGCAATCTCTCGTGGATTTTTGCCCAACTGTTTTGACAGTGCCATCGCACCGTTAAATTGATAATCTCCAAACTTCTCTTGTGATGCTTCGGTCACACTAATGGGTATCGCATCAATTTTGGCTTTGGCAAACGCCTCAACAAAGAGTGCATTAAGATGTGATTTGAGTCTCATGGAGTTTCTCCTAAAATAATAAAGGGGGTAAAAAGATTTAGTGTCAGTTAGAATCTCTCCCGTTCTAAAGATGTTCCAAAAGAACGCCTAATGAACAAAGTCCATTAGGCTACGCTAACGTTGAGTTGTCTTCAGTAGACGGCTCTTGCGACTGGTCGCTTTTGGAGTTCCTGCAGAACTCTATTAAAAAAAGAGAAATACCAAATCGTTTTCAAGAGCAAACGATCAGGCAAAAGAAGTGTGACTATGCGTTGGTCTCTTTTTTGATATCGACTGGTTTTGCATCAGCAGATGTAGAAGTAGTGGAAGTAGAAGCGACCTCTTTTGTCTCTTCTGTTTTCTCATCATCTTTGATAGCCTCTCTAAAATCTTTGATTCCTTTACCAAGCCCTTTGGCGAGGTCAGGGATTTTTTTTGCTCCAAACATAAGCACAACGATCGCTAAGATCACTAAAAGCTCTGGCATACTTGGCATACCCATAGTGTTTCCTTTATTTAATTTTAAAATAACGGTAAAGATTATACATAAAAATAGCGTTAATATCTCTAAAAAGCGACAAGTCGCGTGAGCCGACGGCACAAAGACGATTTTAATGAAAAA
>DYPM01000158.1:0-1092 GCA_020719895.1 Sulfurovum sp.
GAACTCAATCTCTCTATTGATGAACTCAAAGAGCATTTAAATGACAAGCGGTGATAATTTTTTTGATTAAATCTTTAGAAACTCTTCATTGCAAATAAAAAGTGGTTGGAATAAAAAATTAAGAATATGAATTTTATCGATTTTTGTGCAGGGATTGGTGGCGGAAAATTGGGCTTAGAAGCTATAGGCTATATTCCCGTAGGATTTAGTGAAATAGATAAAAATGCAATAGACGCTTATAGAATAATTCATAATGACGACTCAATAAATTTCGATGATTTAACAAAGATTGAATCTGATTTTTTGCCAAATTTTGATTTACTCATAGGCGGATTTCCATGCCAAACTTTTTCTATTATAGGTGAACGATGTGGACTTGATGATTGTGACAGAGGGGAAATTATCTATTATATCGCCAATATTTTAGAAGAAAAAGAAATCAAATATTTTATACTCGAAAATGTCAAAGGATTGGTCAATCACGACAAAGGAAGAACGCTTAAAATTGTGCTTGAGTTGCTACAAAATATCGGATATGAGGTGTATTACAAAATCTTAAATAGTATTGATTTTGGCGTGCCTCAATTGAGGGAAAGGGTTTATTTTGTAGGCATCAGAAAAGATTTGACACAGTGGGATAATTTTGAATTTCCAACACCGACAAGTCAAAATATAAATATCGAAGATTTTTTAATTGATGAGAGCAAAGAGCATCTCTTTGATATAGATTCTATCTCGTTTAATACATTTAAAAAATATTTAAACAACAAATACAATATTGGAAAATTTGATTTAAATGAACTTTTAAAACAAGAATATTTGGTGCTGGACACAAGACAATCTGACCTAAGGCTCTATAAAAACAAAGTTCCAACAATACGCAAAGGAAGACAAGGAATCTTGTATGTCAAAAATGGCAAACTAAGAAAATTATCTGGCTTTGAAGCTATGCTTTTACAAGGGTTTCCAATAGATTTAGCACAAAAAGCCAAAGAGAATATTAGTAATTCAAAGCTTCTTGCACTATCTGGAAATGCAATGACAGTGAGTGTAATAACCCAAATAGCAAAAAAACTTGAAGATTATATAAAG
>DYPM01000158.1:1192-2892 GCA_020719895.1 Sulfurovum sp.
AAAACCATTCAAGTGTTATTTGTTTGTAGCCCTCTCTTTGCAAGCATTTACGTCGATACAAAACATTCCTTTACCTTTTTTGGCAGGTTTTAGATCTTCGATCATATCATGTCCGCACTTTTTGCATATCATTTCTGCATCGATGATAGGAAGTAGCTCTTCTTTGGGAAGTTCAGGCTTCATCGCAGGAAAGAGAAGTACATCGCGGATGGAGTGTTGATTAGTGAGCATCATCACGAGACGATCAATTCCGATTCCTTCGCCTGCTGTTGGAGTCATACCATAACTCAACGCTTTGACATAATCTATATCCATATGCATCGCTTCATCATCGCCTGTCGCGTCCTTGGTGTCTACTTGTGCTTTGAAACGTTCATATTGATCAATAGGATCATTGAGTTCGCTAAATCCATTAGCGATCTCTTTGCCTGCTATGAAAAGCTCAAAACGCTCTGCAATATTTGGATTCTCATCACTTCGTCGTGCCAACGGCGAGATATCAATAGGAAAGTCTGTGATGTAAGTAGGATTGGTAAGTTTGCTTTCGACAAATGTATCAAAAAGTTCCGCTTGGATATATCCCAATGAAAGGTTGGCATCAACCTCTACGCCATTGGCTTTGAGATAAGAGATCGCTTTTATTTTATCTGTCGCAATCTCCTCTGCTACACCACCGATAGTAGTAATAGATTGAAGATAAGGTACTTTGGCAAACGGCGTAGTGAAATCAATCTCCAACTCTCCATAAGGAAGTTTTCTCTCCAAACCAATAGTGTCAAAAAGATAATCAAACAACGCTTCAGTGATACGCATAAGATCATCATAACGACGATACGCCCAATAGAACTCAATCATTGTAAATTCAGGATTGTGCGTGTGATCCATACCTTCATTACGAAAATTTCGATTGATTTCAAAGACTGCTTCCATTCCACCGACAATAAGACGCTTAAGATAGAGTTCAGGTGCAATACGAAGATAACGCTCCACATCAAGAGCGTTGTGATGCGTAATAAAAGGACGAGCATTCGCACCACCTGGAATTGGATGCATCATCGGTGTTTCTACTTCAAGAAAGTGATGATCTTCAAAAAATCTTCGCACCAACGAGACAATACGAGAACGCATCACAAAAGTCTTTTTCACTTCAGAGTTCATAATCATATCAAGATAGCGTTGGCGATAACGCAACTCTTGGTCTTGAAGCCCATGAAACTTCTCAGGAAGTGGTGAAATCGCTTTTGTGACAAGCGTAAGTTCGATACAGTGAAGTGTAATTTCGCCTGTTTGTGTCACAAATGGATACCCTTTGGCTTGGATAATATCTCCTACTTCAAAAAGTTTTTTGACAATATCGTTATAAAATCCTTCGACAAGATCATCACGAGAAAAATAAAGCTGTGCTACACCAGACGCATCTTCGATATTGGCAAATGAGGCTTTGCCCATAACACGCATCAGTTTGATACGACCCGTAAGGGTATATTCTCGCGATTGGTCTATTTTGATTTCATCTTCGATACTCAAAAGATCTTGATTCTCTGCCAAAAACTGCGTTGCTGGAGTTCCTTTTTGGATCTTGTTGGGATAAGGGTTGATCCCTATCTCTCGTAATTTTTCGCTTTTTTTGATACGTTCTTGAATGTATTGATTGTTAAATATCAAAATTTAACTCCTATGAAGTAATGTGGATAATATGG
>DYPM01000030.1 GCA_020719895.1 Sulfurovum sp.
TCTGGGTAATAGCGATAGAGCTATCATCGCAACTGCTTTCGATACTAAGGATCATCGCTTTTCCATTACCATTTTTTCAATCCATTCCCATTTGCCATAGCCACTCTTGTCATTAATATGTCCTGCATTGTGAAGTGTTGTCAGTGAGATGTGATAGTGTGTTGCGATTTGGGTAGCTTCATCGAGTGTAATCCATGGATCATTATCAGAAACTATCATCTCTATCTTTTTTGCATAAAGCGATTTTGGCATTGGTGCTGGAAAAAAGGTTTTGATAGTTTTTTCTTGCGTTTTGAGACTTGGAGGAGAGACCATAAAAAGACGCTCCATGCTTTTTATTTTGTTTTCTCTCTTCTCTTCCTCTTCGCAAAGCCAAAACCACAACGTATTTGCCAATGAGTGACACACTACAGTATCAGGTTTGAAGGTTTCAAGAATCTCTCGCACTTGTTTTAGCCATCTATTTTTATTTGGAAAATGGCAGTTGTCAAGCAATGGAAAAGAGACTGTGCCATAGTGACGTGCGATATGTGCGGCCAATTCGGCTTGCCAATGTGGTGTATCACTTCCGCCCCAGCCGTGCAAAATAAGAAATCTCATTCGATGTCCTTTGATTAGAGTAGTGCAATCGCTCTTTTTACTCTATCTGCTGTCTCTTTAGTGCCAATAATTGCCATAATCTCATCAAGACTAGAACCTGTCATACTTCCCAAAAGTGCGATACGAAGTGGCTGTCCAATCTTTCCAAATCCGATCTCTTTTGTCGCAACAAAATGCTCCAATACATTATGATAATCACAAGGCAAATGCAACGCTTTGTCCCAGCCTTCAAGCATAGTGATAAAATCTAAAAGTGTCTCTTTGGAGTCTGCTTTGAAGCCTTTTTTGACCGCTTTTTCGTCGTAGCTTTCGGGAGCTTTGAGAATCATCATAATCTGTTCTGCTAACTCTACCAATGTTTTGCCACGCTCTTTTGTCGCATCAAGCAACAACTCACGTTCGTCATGCTCTCTTATATCTATGCCAAAAGGGTGAAGTAGTTGAGCAAGTTCTGCATTGGTTTTGTTTTTGATATAGTGAGCATTGAGCCATAGAAGTTTGTCAAGATTGTAGTTGGAAGAGGATTTGCTCAAACTTTTGGGTTCAAAAATAGTTTGAAGCTCTTCAACTGAAAAAATCTCCTGATCTCCATAACTCCACCCCAAACGCACAAGAAAATTCAACAACGCTTCAGGTAAATATCCCAACTTTTGATACTCCATCACATCTGTTGCTCCGTCTCTTTTGGAGAGTTTTTTGCCCTGTTCGTTGTTGATCATCGCCACATGATAGAAGTTTGGAAGTGCAAAACCCAATGCGTTGTAGACCACAATCTGTTTGGGAGTATTGTAGAGATGATCATCTCCTCGAATCACATCAGTCACACCCATCAAAGCATCATCAATCGCCACGACAAAGTTGTATGTAGGAGAACCGTCTGCACGAGCGATGACAAAATCATCCACTTCATCAGCAGCAATATCAATCTCTCCTTTAACGCCATCTCTAAAAATGATTCTGCCCTCTTGAGGTGCTTTGATACGAATCACAGGCTCGACACCTAAAGGCGGTGTACCATCAAAATCACGATATTTTCCATCATACCGCGGACGCTCTCCCGCTTTCATCTGCGACTCTCTAAGTGCATCCAACTCCTCTTTGGACATATAACATTTATACGCCTTGCTCTCTTCAAGAAGTCTCACAATATATTGATTGTATATATCAAACCGTTGCGACTGATAGATGACTTCGCCATCATAATCCATTCCCACCCACTCAAACGCCTCAATAATCGCAACCAACGCCTCTTGCGAGTTGCGTGCCATATCTGTATCTTCGATACGAAGCAGAAATTTTCCTCCCATTTTTTTTGCCCACAACCACGAAAAAAGTGCGGTACGTAATCCGCCAATATGGAGATACCCCGTCGGCGAAGGTGCAAAACGTGCTACTGTCATTATCAAACCCTTGAAAATATGAATTAAAGACAAAGATTGTAACAAAGATGGAGTAAGAAGATGGTGAATCATAAAGCCCTTTTGAACCCGTCGTTCATTGTAGAGACCAATACTCTTTTGAAAACAGTTTTGTTCTATCATTCCTTTTAAAAAGGAAATAATCTCTCTATTTTAAACCATTTTTACCCCTTTTTACTTGCTTCTGTGAAATCTTTTTGGCTATAATTCGCGTTCCTAATTTTAGGTTAGGGGTTAAAAACCTGTGTTTAGGCACCTCGCGAAAGCGTGCTAACGAGTTCTTTTAAGGATAAACCAAATGGAAAAAATCAGATTGAAGCTTAAGGCTTATGATCACAGAGTGTTGGATCGTTCTGTCAGTGCTATCGTAGATGCTGTGAAGCGTACGGGTGCAGAGATTAGAGGTCCAATGCCTATGCCTACGAAGATGAAACGTTATACCGTTCTTCGTTCACCACACGTCAATAAAGATGCACGTGAACAGTTTGAGATTAGAATTCATGCAAGAATGATTGATATTCTCTCTGCTACAACAGACACAATAGACGCATTGATACAACTTGACCTTGCACCAGAGATCGAAGTTGAGATTCGATCTATGGATAATTAAGAGGAGATAAAAAATGGAATTTATAATTGAAAAAATTGGTATGAGCAGAACCATCAGCGTACCAAGCGTTCCTGTAACTCTTCTTAAAGTAATCGATGCAAAAGTGTGTGAAGTAAGAGAAGATGGCAAAGCGTTGATAGCCTACAATAGTAGTAAAAAAATCAACAAAAGTATCGAAGGACAACAAGCCAAATATGGTATCGACAAAGAGTTCAATAAATTTATGACACTCGAAGTCGCCAAAGATACTCAAGCAGGAGACCTTGATACGGTTGTATTGGGTGAAGCCAAAGTAGTCAAAACTTCACTTATAACAAAAGGAAGAGGTTTTACAGGTGTTATGAAACGCCACAACTTTAGTGGTGGACCAGGAGCTCACGGTCACAGATTTAACAGAAGAGTCGGTTCGATTGGTAACCGTGAATGGCCAGGTCGTGTTCAAAAAGGCAAAAAAATGCCAGGACACTATGGTGATGACAAAGTCACAGTCAAAAACGAAGTGATCTCTTATGATGCAGAGAACGGCATACTTGTACTAAAAGGTTCAGTTCCCGGAGCAAATGGCTCACGTGGATTGGTAAGGATAGTGAAATAATGAGTACGACACAAATTAAAACAAACGATTTGCCAGAGGCGTTTTTTGATGTGAATCCACACAATCTCTACCTCTATTGCAAAGCCTATACAGCAGGACAAAGAGCCAATACTGCATCGGTAAAAAATAGATCAGAAGTGCGTGGTGGAGGCAAAAAGCCGTTCGCGCAAAAAGGTGGCGGTAGAGCAAGACAAGGATCAATCCGAGCTCCACACTATAGGGGTGGCGGAATTGTATTTGGACCAACTACAGAAAGAAACTATGAGCAAAAAGTAAACAAAAAACAAAAAAGACTTGCATTGATGCACGCTATCGCAGAGATGGTGGAAAAAGAAGCACTTTTTGTTGTAGATACTGTTTCGATTGAATCGGGAAAAACCAAAGACGCAGTGAGATTTATCAATAGCTTTGAAGCAAGAGATGTTCTTGTGGTTAAAGAGTTGATTGACAATCAAACAATTTTGGCGTTTAGAAATATTCCAAATGCTTATTTGATTGAGAGACACGAACTCAATCCATACCTTGCAGCAAGTTACCATGCAATCGTCATGGAAAAAGAGGTATTTGAAAAAGTAGTCCATCCAGCAGAGACCGAAGAAGCATCAACAGCAGAAGCATCGACAACCAAAATGGAAGAGGCGTAAGATGGCAGACATTACAGATATTAAAACAATCGTCTATACAGAAAAGACATTAGAGCTTCAAGAAGAGGGAATCATCGTAGTGCAAACGAGTACAAAGATGACCAAAAATGGTCTTAAAGAGGTGTTCAAAGAGTACTTTGGCATTACACCACTAAGAATAAATTCCCTCAGAGTAGAAGGAAAAGTGAAGCGTTTCAAAGGCAAAGAAGGCAAAAGAGCAGATTACAAAAAGTTCTACGTCAAGCTTCCTGAAGATGCAAAAATCGAAAGCCTTGCGGTATAAGGAGTAGAAGATGGCAATGAAAACCTATAGACCTACCACGCCCTCAAGAAGATGGATGACCAACCTTGATAGCAGTGACATTACAGCAAAAGCAAGCGTAAGAAGTCTTCTTGTGAAGCTCCCAGCAACCGCAGGAAGAAACTCTTATGGTCGAATTACTTCAAGACACAAAGAAGCGGGTGCAAAAAAGCTTTACAGAATTATTGATTTCAAAAGAAATAAATTTGGCATAGAAGGAACAGTCGCGACTGTAGAGTATGATCCTTATAGAAACTGTAGAATTTGTTTGGTCAAATACACAGATGGCGACAGAAGATATATCCTTCAGCCAAAAGGATTGACAGTAGGCGATAAAGTCATAGCAGATGAAGCAGGATTGGATATCAAAACTGGTAATGCGATGAAACTCAAATCAATTCCTGTTGGAACAATCGTTCACAATATCGAACTTAATCCTGGCAATGGTGGCATTATGGCACGAAGTGCGGGTGCATACGCACAGATTATGGGTAGAGAGGGCAAATATGTTTCTCTTCGTCTTCCATCAGGCGAGATGCGTTATGTTCTTGGTGAGTGTATGGCTACTGTAGGCGTAATCGGCAATGAAGATATCGCCAATGAAGTAGTCGGAAAAGCAGGAAGAAATAGACACAGAGGAATTCGACCTCAAACACGTGGTGCTGCAATGAACCCAGTAGATCACCCACACGGTGGTGGTGAAGGTAAAACAGGTTCTTCTGGACATCCAGTTTCTCCGTGGGGTACACCTGCTAAAGGTTACAAAACACGTAAGAAAAAAGCAAGCGATAAGCTTATCATATCTAAGAGAAAAAAGTAAGGGGCTAATAGATGGCAAGATCTACGAAAAAAGGACCGTTTATCGACGAGCACCTCAAAAAGAAAGTGCTTAAAGCAAAAGCAGAAGGTTCTACCAAACCAATCAAAACATGGTCAAGAAGATCAGTGGTGTTCCCTGACTTCATTGGTTTGACTTTTAATGTACACAATGGCAGACAGTTTGTGCCTGTATATGTGACTGAGAATCATGTTGGCTATAAGTTGGGTGAATTTGCTCCAACACGTACCTTCAAAGGTCACAAAGGTACTGTACAGAAGAAGGTAGGCTAAGATGAGTAGAGCATTATTAAGATTTGTAAGAGTCTCTCCAACCAAAGCAAGACTCATCGCAAGAGAAGTTCAAGGAATGAATGCAGAACTTGCAATTGCGGCACTGGAGTTTATGCCAAACAAAGCAGCTGATATCATCTCCAAAGTGATTGCGTCAGCAGTTGCGAATGGCGAGTATGAGCCAGAAGAGGTAGTGATTACTTCATGTAGAGTAGACAAAGCATCGGTCATGAAGCGATTTAGACCAAGAGCTAGAGGAAGTGCGTCAAGAATTCTCAAACCAACATCGCACATTTTGGTAGAAGTGGGTGTGGCAATGAACGGAAAGGAAGCATAAGATGGGTCAGAAAGTTAATCCGATAGGTCTAAGATTAGGTATCAATAGAAATTGGGAATCACGATGGTTTCCACTAAGAGAGAGAGCCGTAGAGTTTATCGCAGAAGATTACAGAGTGAGAAAGTTTCTCAAAAAAGAACTCTTTTATGCAGGTGTTTCCAATATTATCATTGAAAGAACAGCCAAAAAAGTACGTATCAATATCATCACCGCAAGACCGGGAATTATTATCGGTAAAAAAGGTTCAGATATTGAGATTCTCAAAGCCAAACTCAACAAAATGGTTGGCAAAGAGGTTGCTCTCAACATCAAAGAAGAGAAGCGTCCTCAAGCCTCCGCACAACTTGCAGCAGAAAATATCGCTACACAACTTGAGCGACGTGTTGCTTTTAGACGTGCGATGAAAAAAGTCATTCAAGGCGCCTTAAAGTCAGGTGCAAAAGGTATCAAAATCTCTGTATCAGGAAGACTTGGTGGTGCTGAGATGGCAAGAAACGAATGGTATCTTGAAGGTAGAGTTCCACTTCATACGCTTAGAGCAAAAATCGATTATGGTTTTGGTGAAGCACACACTACCTACGGTATTATTGGAATTAAAGTTTGGATTTTCAAGGGCGAAGTACTTCAAAAAGGTATCCAAGAAGAGCAACTAGAAGAGAAAAAAGGCACAGGCAAACGAGAAAGAACGCCACGCCGTGAACGTGAAAACAAGAGCAGAGGTGAATAGTCATGTTGATGCCTAAAAGAACCAAATGGAGAAAAAGCCAAAAAGGTCGTAACCGAGGTGTCGCCTTTAGAGGCAACAAGATTGAGTTTGGTGAGATTGCTATCAAAGCAACAGAAGCAGGTCGTGTCAATTCTAGACAGATCGAAGCTGCCCGTGTTACTATGACAAGAAAAATCAACCGACAAGGTAAAACATGGATTCGTGTTTTTCCCGATAAGCCTTTGACAAAAAGACCTCTTGAGGTAAGGATGGGTAAAGGTAAAGGACCAGTTGAAGAGTGGGTTATGAATATCAAGCCAGGCAGAATTATTTTCGAGATGACTGGCGTGGATGAAGCATTGGCGAGAGAAGCGTTGATGTTGGCGATCCACAAAATGCCATTCAAATGCAAAATCGTCTCGTTAAAGGATAGCCATGAACTATATTGATATTAAAGAAAAAGGCGAAGCAGAGCTTATGGAGATGCTTAAAGCCAAAAAGCTTGAACTCTTCACGCTTCAAGCCAAACAAAGAACGATGCAGCTTACTAATACAAGTGAGCTTAGAGTAGCGAAAAAAGATATCGCAAGAATTCAAACAGCGCTTACATCTGTAAGAGCGAAGTAAGGATCAAACATGCCAAAAAGACAAATAACAGGTACTGTGATCAAAAAAGCTGGAGACAAAACAGCGACTCTTTTGGTGGAGCGAAAAGTACTACACCCAAGATACCACAAAACGGTCAAAAGATTTAAAAAATACCTTGTACACGACGAGACAAACGATATTCAAGTGGGTGACACCATTACGGCAATTGAGTGTAGACCACTCTCTAAAACCAAAGCTTTTAGACTTCTTGATATTGTCAAGAGAGGAGAAGTGTAATGATACAGAGTTTTACACGATTGACTGTAGCCGACAACAGTGGTGCCAAAGAGATTATGTGTATCAAAGTGCTTGGTGGCTCTAAAAGACGTTATGCGACAGTAGGCGATGTCATTATCGCTTCTGTCAAAAAAGCACTTCCTACAGGAAAAGTCAAAAAAGGAAAAGTGGTCAAAGCGGTGGTGGTAAGAACCCACAAGGAGATCCAAAGAGATAACGGTTCGCTCATTCGATTCGATGATAATGCCGCAGTGATTATCGACGACAAAAGCAATCCAATCGGCACGCGTATTTTTGGTCCTGTAGCAAGAGAGACACGATATGCAGGATTTATGAAGATTGTTTCACTAGCGCCGGAGGTGTGGTAATGGCAAAAATGAAAATCAAAAAAGGTGATCAGGTACAAGTGATTGCTGGTGATGACAAAGGCAAGACTGGAGTTGTTCTTCAGGTGTTGCCCAAAAATGAACAAGTGATTGTCGAAGGGTGCAAATTGGTCAAAAAAGCAATTAAACCTACCGAGCAGAACAAAGAAGGTGGATTTGCACAAAAAGAGATGCCTATTCATGTTTCCAATGTAAAAAAAGTAGAGGCGTAAAACAATGAGTAGAATGAAGCAAAAGTACAATGACATCGTACCCGCTCTTCGCGAAGAGTTGGGAATAGCAAATGCGATGCAGACACCGAAGCTTGAGAAGATCATTATCTCTGTAGGTGCAGGTGAAGAGGGCAAAGACTCTAAGTTGATTGAAAATATGAGAGGAACTATCTCTCTTATCGCAGGGCAAAAAGCGATGATTACCAACGCCAAAAAATCAGTTGCGGGTTTCAAAGCAAGAGAAGGTGCACCTTCTGGTATTAAAGTAACACTTAGAGGTGAAAATATGTACAACTTTTTTGATAAGTTGGTTTCAATTGCACTTCCAAGAATGAAAGACTTCAGAGGTACGCCACGAAAAGGTTTCGATGGTAGAGGAAATTACAACTTTGGTTTGCAAGAGCAGATGATGTTTCCTGAAGTGTTGTTTGATAAGGTGATCAAAACGCACGGGATGAATATTACCATTGTTACAAGTGTCGAAGATGACAAGCAGGCATTTAAACTTCTTGAGAAGTTAGGTATGCCTTTTGCGAAAGGAAGAACCAATGGCTAAAAAGTCAATGATCAATAAGCAAAAAAGAAAACCAAAATTCTCTACACAAGCTTATACGCGATGCACCATCTGTGGTAGACCACACTCTGTGTATAGAGATTTTGGAATTTGTCGTATTTGTTTGAGAAAAATGGGCAATGAGGGATTAATCCCTGGTTTACGTAAAGCAAGCTGGTAAGGAGTAGAAGAAATGATGACTGATATTATGGCAGACTCTCTGACTCGAATCAGAAATGCTGGACAAAGAAGACTTGATACCACTACACTTCTCCACTCTAAAATGGTGGAGTCTGTTGTTGCTATTCTTGTAAACAAAGGCTACCTTGAGAGCTACTCCGTCAAAGAAGATGGCAACAAAAAAACTATCGATGTAGTACTCAAATATAATGAAAAAGAGAAGAGCGTGATTAATGAAGTGAAAAAGATCTCCAAGCCAGGACGACGTATCCACAAAGGCAAAGATGAGATTAGAACATTCAAAAATGGATATGGTACTTTGGTAATTTCGACAAGCCAAGGTGTTTTGCCAAACGATGAAGCGTACAAGCGCGGTGTCGGTGGTGAAGTGATCTGTAGTATTTGGTAAGGAGAGTTCTATGTCAAGAGTAGGAAAACAACCTGTTAGCGTGGCAAAAGGAATCAATGTATTGCTTGATGGTACATGTATTATTGTCACAAAAGGAAAACTCGAGAAGAGACTTGAAACTCACGGACGCGTCAATATCACCATTGATGGAGCAAGTGTGAGTTTTGGAAATATTGGAGAGGACAAACAATCTCGTGCTTATTGGGGAACATATCGTTCTCTTTTTAACAACATCATTGTGGGTCTTGATCAAGGATACAGTAAAACTCTCGAAATCAACGGAGTTGGTTACAGAGCAGCAGTAAACGGTAAAAACCTTACACTTCAGCTTGGTTTTTCGCATCCTGTTGAGTATCCAATCCCCGAAGGATTAGAGATTAGCGTAGACAAAAACGTCATCTTGGTAAAAGGTGCGGACAAACAAGCGGTAGGACAAGCGGCGGCTGAAATTCGAGAATTTAGACCACCAGAACCATATAAAGGCAAGGGAGTCAAGTACAGCACTGAAACGATTCTCAGAAAAGCCGGTAAGTCGTCTAAAAAGTAAGGGATAGCAGATGTTAAAAAGTATTCAAAAAACAAAAAATAGACTTCGCTCCCAAAGAAAAATGAGAGTAAGAGGCAGAATTTTTGGCACAGAGACACTTCCAAGAGTGAGTGTTTTCCGTTCCAATAAGCACTTCTATGCACAAGCAATTAATGATAATTTAGGTATCACGATTGCAGCAGTAGACGGTAGAAAAATGGATCTTAAAGCTAACAAAGAAGATGTGAAGCAAATCGCAATCGCGTTGGCAAAACAGCTTGAAGAGAAAAAAATCGACACAATCGTGTTTGATAGAAACGGTTACCTTTATCATGGCGTGGTTGCTTCATTTGCAGATGCCCTTAGAGAAGCCGGAATGAAATTTTAAGGATAAGCGATGCAACACGAGCAAGTAGAAAAAGAATTTGAAGAAGTGATTGTAAACATCGGACGTGTTGTCAAGGTTGTCAAGGGAGGTAGACGTTTTCGATTTACCGCTCTTGTTGTTATCGGAGACAGAAACGGTACGATTGGATATGGATATGGAAAAGCCAAAGAGGTACCAGATGCAATCAAAAAAGCAGTAGATGATGCGAAAAAAAATATAGTTACTGTCAAAATCAAAGGCACAACGATTGCACATGATATTGAACAAAAATTCAATGCAAGTCATATTATTCTCAAACCAGCTAGCGAAGGTACAGGCGTAATTGCAGGCGGTGCCGCACGTCCTGTATTGGAGCTTGCAGGATATAAAGATATTTTGACAAAATCAATTGGATCTAACAATCCAAACAATCTTGTGAGAGCAACCATCGAAGCACTCACAAGAATCAAAGCCTAAGGGGTAAAGCATGGCACTACATAATTTACAACCCGCACCAGGTTCTACCCGTAACCGTAAAAGAATCGGACGTGGTCAAGGTTCAGGTACAGGAAAAACTGCAGGAAAAGGTCACAAAGGACAAAAAGCAAGAAAAGGCTACAACACCAAACGAAACTTCGAAGGTGGGCAGATGCCACTTGCAAGACGACTACCAAAAGTTGGTTTTACTTCAAGAGTCATCAAGCCACATGTTATCAATATCGAAAAAGCACCAAAAGTAGCAGCACTTGAAGTGATCACAATTGAAAACATTAGAGCAGTACATACACTTGCAAAAAGCGTAACCAAAGTCAAACTCATCGGTAAATCTGCCAAAGATTTGATAGCAAAAATCCAAGATGAAGCAGTGACTGTCACTGGCACAACTGATAACAACGATGCTGTTGTAACAAGCGGTGAGTAGTCATGGGTAACGCTTTAGCTCATAAGATCCTCGTCACTTTGGGATTTTTGTTGGCTTATAGGATTTTGGCCTATATTCCAACACCTGGAGTTGATCTTGATGTCATTAAAGAGTTCTTCGATACCAATGCCAATAATGGTATTGGTATGCTTAGTATGTTTTCGGGCGGTGCTGTAGAGCGTCTAAGTATTATCTCTTTGGGCATCATGCCTTATATTACTGCTTCTATCGTCATGGAGCTTCTTTCTACTACTTTCCACTCTTTGGGTCAAATGAAAAAAGAGCGTGACGGAATGCAAAAATATATGCAGATTATTCGTTATTTCACTATTTTTATCACGTTGATTCAGGCGATTGGTGTCTCTATGGGACTTCAGAGTATGACAGGACATAATGGAAATAGTGCTGTGATGATTGATCCTATGATGTTTACAGTCGTTACTACTTTCTCAATGCTTTCAGGAACAATGCTTTTGATGTGGATCGGTGAACAGATCACCCAAAAAGGGATCGGTAATGGCATTTCGCTGATCATTTTTGCAGGGATTGTATCAGGTATTCCTGCGGGTATCTCCAACACAGTGCGTGCGGTGAATGCAGGTGAGATGAGCTTTATTGCGGTACTTGCGATTTTTGCGATTATGATTGCAACCATTGTGGCGATTATCTATGTGGAGTTGGGTGAGAGACGAATCCCGATCTCTTACTCTCGTAAAACAATGATGAAATATCAAAATAAAAGAGTAATGAATTACATTCCGATCAAGATGAATCTATCAGGAGTCATTCCTCCAATTTTTGCTTCGGCAGTATTGATGTTTCCTCTTACTATGTTACAGTCAAGTAGTTCTGAGATTGCAACAGCGATTGCTGACACTCTCTCTCCGGGTGGTGTGGTGTTTAATATCGCAACCTTTGGATTGGTGATGTTTTTTGCCTTTTTTTATGCTTCTATTGCATTTAATGCCAAAGATATTGCTGACAATCTCAAACGTCAAGGTGGATTTATCCCCGGCGTAAGACCAGGCGAACACACTCGAGAATTTCTTAATGAAGTCGCAAGTCGTTTGACGGGTTCTGGAGCGATCTATTTGGCTCTTATCTCCACAGCACCATTTGCGATTGTCTCAAGTATTGGGGCAAGCTTCTATTTTGGTGGTGTTGCGGTGCTGATTATTGTGCAGGTGGCACTTGACACCATGCGTAAAATCGAAGCACAACGTACTATGAATCAGTACGATACATTAGGCAACATGGGTCTCTAATGGCAATTACTCTTAGAAAACCAAACGAAATCGCCAAGCTTCAACATGCTGGCGGAATCGTAGCCAAAACACTTCACTATCTTAAAACCCAAATCAAACCTGGCATGACACTTCGAGAAATTGATACGATCGGCGACAGATATGTTAGAGAGTTGGGAGCTATTCCTTCTTTTAAAGGTCTCTATGGTTTTAGTGGATCAATTTGTACTTCGCTCAATGAAGTGTGTATTCATGGTGTTCCAAACGATATAGTGATCAAAGAAGGCGATATTCTTGGTTTGGATATCGGTACAAAACTTGATGGTTATTATGGCGATGCTGCGATAACGATTCCTGTTGGCGCTATCTCTGACGCGGATGAAGCATTGATTGCGTGTGCTAAAGATGCTCTTTATGTTGCAATTGAGGCGATTAGAGTCGAAATGCGTTTTAAAGAGTTGAGCAAAATATTAGAAGATTTTATTAGATCACGAGGATTTGTACCATTGCGAAACTACTGTGGTCATGGCATTGGTACTTTGCCTCACAGCGAACCAGAGATTCCCAATTATCTTGATGGCAAACCAAACCAAGGACCTAAAATAAAAAATGGTATGGTGTTTTGTATCGAGCCGATGATTTGTCAAACATCAGGTGTCGCCAAAGTGCTTGCAGACAAATGGTCTGTAGTGAGTGAAGACGGGTTGCGTACTAGTCATTACGAACATCAAGTCGCAGTGATAGACGGCAAAGCGGTGATTCTTACAGAATTGTAATAGTGTATTCATCAAAGGAAAACCCATGGCAAAAGATGACGTGATCGAGATTGACGGCAAAGTGGTGGAGGCATTACCCAATGCGACCTTTAGAGTAGAGCTGACCAATGGTCATATTGTATTGTGTCATATCGCGGGTAAAATGCGTATGCACTACATCAAAATCCTCCCAGGCGACCAAGTGAAAGTAGAACTCACCCCTTACAGCCTTGACAAAGGGCGAATCACTTTTAGATACAAATAATCCCCCTGCAAGACCACTCCGAAATAGTATCGGAGGCGTCGTAACTTAATCTTCTTCTTTTTTTATCAATATTTATATCGTAAAATCAAATGAGGTTCTTGATGGCAAAATTTAATGATTTGGATATCTCAAGACGGCAAGAGTGCGATATAAACACGGACTCTCTTTGGCTTATAAATGAAAGGGATAAAAGTGGTAAACATAAAAATATTTACCATGGAAATTTTATTCCACAAATTCCAAATCAACTTATCAGACGATATACGCGAGAATTTGATGTTATTTTAGAACCATTTATGGGAAGCGGAACGACACTTTTTGAGTGTGAGAAATTGGGACGAAAATATATCGGTTTTGATATAAATCCAGCTATGCTTGAATATGTAAATGGAGCTATGAGTGATGGAAAATATGAAAGTAATTTTTATATAAATCATTGTAATAGTTTGGATAATAATCAAGTGGATGAGAATATCCAAAATGCAAATGAAAAATTGGGAACCAAAGGTGTTCAGTTCGTACTTATGCACCCACCTTATATGGATATAGTGAAATTTACAGATGATGTTAATGATATGTCAAAGATAGATAATATCAATGAATTTGTGAAAAAGTTTATGGAGGTTAAATGAAAAAATATAAAGTGATCGATTTATTTTGTGGTTGTGGTGGACTTTCACAAGGTTTTATTAAAGCTGGTTATGATGTTGTTTTAGGGATTGATTATTGGAAAGATGCTGTAGAAACTTTCACATACAATCATAAAAATTCAAAAGGATTGATTGCTGATTTGTCTATCGAAACACCACAAGAAATAAGCAAAAAAACACAAATAGATAAAGTTGATTTAATAATTGGTGGTCCTCCTTGCCAAGGATTTTCTATTGCAGGAAAAAGAATTGTAAATGATGAAAGAAATAAACTGTATAGAACGTTTGTAAACTTTGTAGAATTTTACAAACCTAGGATGTTTTTAATGGAAAATGTCCCAAATATAATATCTATGCATAATGGATTTATCAAAGATACAATCATTCATGACTTTGAAAGTTTAGGATATAAAGTCGTTTATAAAATATTATTGGCTTCTGAATTTGGAGTTCCTCAAAATAGAAAGAGAGCTTTTTTTGTTGGAACAAAAAATGGAAAAGAATTTATATTTCCTGAACCTATAACTCAAAAATTCATCTCTTCTGAAGAGGCTATTTCTGATTTACCAGAAATATCTGTTCAAGATGGAATAAAAAATATACTTAAACCTAAATCGGAATATCAAAAATTAATGAGAAAAAATTCAAATTTGATATTTAATCATGAAGCCACAAATCATAATGATAAGACAGTCCAAATTGTATCAATGGTTCCAGATGGCGGTAATTATAAAAATCTTCCGATAGAATTTCAAAAAATAAGAAATGTAAATATAGCTTGGACAAGACTAAATAGCAAAAAACCTAGTTTTACAATTGATACAGGGCATAATCATCATTTTCACTATAAGTTTAATCGTGTTCCTACGACTAGAGAAAGTGCAAGACTTCAATCATTTCCTGATGATTTTATTTTTAAAAGCGGAAAGACAAGTCAATTAAGGCAAGTTGGAAATGCTGTCCCACCGTTATTGTCAAAAATAATAGCTACACAAATATATAAATTTATTGGAGAAGTAGAAGATGTTTAATCCTGATATTCAATATAGATGTACAATAATTAGAGGTAAGGCTCAAAATGAATTAGATAACCTTTTACCTGCTTATGCAAATATAATAGCAGATATTTGCCCTTCAAAAAAAGAAGAATTTGATAAATATTTTAATGATAGATTATCAAATATAATTTATAAAACTAATTTCAATAAATTAAATGAAAACAATAAAAAAACAATTCGCAATCATATAACCGAAATTGCAGGTAAACTTTTTGGTTTATATTATTTTAATCAAGATTTTATTTATGAAAGTGAAAGTAATAAGAAATTGCTAGAAGATAGTGATCAACCAGCATTTTTCAAAAATTTATGTTTAAATTTTCAATTTCCAAATGGAACACAAAAAATACAAACAATAGCTGAACGAATCAATAATAATATTAAATTTAAACCATTTCATTTCATTTTAGCATTAGTTTCGCTAGCAAAAGAAAATGATATTATTTTAACCAAAGATGAAATTACCTATTATGTACTTAATGCAAAACAAGTTTTGCAGGGACTGATCAGAGCTGAAGAAGTATTGGCTGAAATTCTGAAAGATAGAAAAAGCAATACTATAAAAAAATTAGAAATAACTTCATACAATACACAACATATACGAGAGCAATTAAATTTATTAATACTTGCAAATTTAATTTTGCTTGATGGAAACTTAATTATTTTAAACAAAGCAGAAACTAATACGATTAATATTTTTATTTCTGAACTTGGAGAGCCTTTAAAATTTGATATCTATAAATATAATCTAAATATTGAAGAAGAAAAAAAAGCCATGTATGCCGAGTGGTCTGAATATTTCGGAAAAATTGCAGTAAAAAATTATGAATTAATTTCAACATCAATAAAAGCATTACAAAGGGATGAAACAAAAAAAGCAGTTACTGTCAAAAAAGGAACTGACCACACAATTTTAGGAGACGAAGGGGAAGAATTTGTATTTATTTTAGAGAAAAATAGAGTAAATGAAACACACCCTCGATTATTAAACAAAGTTTTACTTTTAGGAAACCAAAGGGGCTTAGGTTATGACATTTCTTCTGTTGAGGCAAATGAAAATCTCGAAGAACCCGAATTTGCTCGTTTTATTGAAGTGAAATCTACAAAAAGAATTACTGAGCCTGATTTACAAGATACTACTTGGGTAGATACCATTAATTTAACTAGAAAAGAATGGATAGCTGCAAAACAATATAAAGAAGCCTATAATATTTATAGAGTTTACTTTACACCTAGTGCAACGATAGTTAGAAAAATAAATGATCCATTTTCTAAAAATGAGAAAGGGACAATAACAGTTTTATCAACTCTGTATAGGATGGATTTCAATTCAAAAAGTATAGATGGGCAATACTCATGAAAAAAATAAAAGTAGCATCATTTTTTTCTGGTTGTGGAGGTGCTGATTTAGGGCTATTGGGTGATTTTCATTTTTTAAATGAATATTATTCACCTCTGCCATTTGAAATTATATATGCCTTAGATTTTGATAAACATGCGGTTCAAACTTATAATACAAACTTTAAACATCATTCTATATGTATGGATATAAAAGATGTGGAAATTCATAATTTAGAAGATTTTGATTGTTTAATTGGCGGGTTTCCATGCCAATCTTTTAGTACCTTAAATCCCAATAAAGATACAAATGATGATAGAGCAAATTTATACAAGGAATTAGTAAAAATTTTAAAAATAAAACAACCAAAATATTTTATTGCGGAAAATGTAAAAGGACTAATGACATTACAAAAAGGAGAAATCCTGAAAAAAGTAATTGATGAATTTAACATAGCAGGATACAATACAACATATAAACTTTTAACCGCTTCAAATTTTGGCATACCACAAAAAAGAGAGAGATTATTTATTGTAGGTGTTAGAATTGATATGGATGTTTATTTTGAGTTTCCAAACGATACTCATGCCCAAAATCCAACTTGCCAAAAAAAACCACTTGTGCCATTAAAATCTGTAATAAATAAATTGGCAATTGATGACAATAAATACTATTTTTCACAAAAAGCTGTAGATGGAATGAAAAATGCCAAAAACAATATGAAAAGAGGGTTGCACCAAGATTTAAATAGTCAATGCTTAACTATCACATCACACTTAGCAAAAACAAGTTTGAACTCCAGAGACCCTGTTTTATTAGTAGATGCCAACAAAGAAATTTACAGAAGGTTTACTCCTAGGGAAGCTGCTCATATTCAATCATTTCCAGAAAAGTTTGAGTTTCCTGTAAGTGAAACACAGGCATATAGACAAATTGGAAATGCCGTACCACCTGTTTTAATGTGGCACATAGCAAAACAACTTGCAAAATTAGTGAATAATGAATGAACTACATCGGCTCAAAATTTAAACTTGCACCATTTTTAAAAGAAGAAATTATAAATGTTGTAGGGGATGACCTATCGCAAAAAGTATTTTGTGATATTTTTGCAGGAACTGGAATA
>DYPM01000159.1 GCA_020719895.1 Sulfurovum sp.
GGATTTGTCATTGCGAACGAAGTGAAGCAATCTATGTTTTTAGAGGTTCCCTTAAGTACACCTCTTGAGAGTGACTAATCGGCAATTTGTTATAATTCTTGTATAAAATCGCACCAAAAAAGGATATTTAATGTTTGATTCTTCTCTTATTCGATATGCAGACAAGCTCTCTTTGTTTGTTGTTGGCGTGGATTTGATGGAGGAATTGCAGATGAATCAACTGCTTCATCGTTCGTTTCGAGAATTGATTGTTGCAGAACGTACTGATTGGATTGATAGTTTTATGCAGTGCTATATGACACAAAAATATTATCCTGATATTGTGTTGTGTGATACGATTTTGGCAAAAGAGATTTTATTGTTGCATCCTAATCAAAAGCTCATTGTTGTAGTCAAGACAGAGGAGATTGGTGAGCTTTCTATATTGATAGAGGTTGGAATTTTTCATTTTCTTATCAAACCGTTTGACAGCGAAAAGGTTTTGACACTTTTTGAGAAGGTAGTGAGGTGGTGTTATTTTGATAAGCTTGAACATGAATGTGATAAAGAGATGGAAGCAGCGGTTCATAGTGTAGCAGAAGCCAAAGATCGTTTTTTGGCAAATATGTCACATGAGATTCGTACACCCATCAATGCAATTATTGGATTTAGTCATATTTTGCTTGAGACGTCGCTTGATAGTAGGCAACTTGCTTATATCTCCAAAATAAAAAATGCAGGTGAACTTTTATTAGGATTGGTCAATAATGTTTTGGACTTTTCCAAAATAGAAGCGTCTATGATGAAGATAGAGCAGATTTCTTTTGATCTCAATACGATATTGAACAATCTCTCCAGTATGATTGTAGAAAAAGCACAAGAGAAAAACATCGAAGTTATTTTTGATATCGCCAACACTGTTCCAGCCAAGATTGTAGGAGATCCTTTGAGATTGGGTCAAGTACTTATCAATTTGATGAACAATGCCGTGAAGTTCACCAAAAAAGGAGAAGTGATTTTAAGAGTCGAGATGTCGCCTCTCTCTCAAGAAGAAAAAGAGGTGTTGCGATTTGAGGTGAGTGATACAGGAATAGGATTGACGCAGGAGCAAATCACAACTCTTTTTAATCCTTTTTCGCAAGCCGATGAGTCTGTTAGTCGTCGTTATGGTGGCACTGGATTGGGACTTGCTATCTCAAACGAATTGGTGAATCTGATGGGCGGAAAACTTTCTGTAGAGAGTATTTATGGCGCGGGAAGTCGTTTTAGTTTTACGATTTTGACAGAACGTTTAGAGCGTCGTAGCTATCGACTTCCTTCAAAAAGTTTGATTTCCAAAAAGGTATTGATAGCAGATCACAATGCAAAAACCTCTGCGGCATTGACGGAGATGCTCAACTATTTCCGTTACACTTCACTTCATGCTTCTAATACTACAGAGGTAAAAGCGATGATAGAAGACAATGATTTTGATATTTTGTTTATCGAAAAACAGATTATTTCAGATTTGCTAAATGAAGCCATTCATGAGTTTCGCACTGCTAAAGTAGTACTGATGGAGAGCGGGCTTTATCACTCTCAAGAGCAGTTGTGTCGTGGTCTTACGATTGATGCGTGGCTTGGAAAACCTTTTAGTCAGCAGATGATTTTTGATGTGATTGTCAAGTTGTTTGATGACTCGCAAAGTGATGCTTCGACTCAAAAAGAGATTCCGACCAAAGAGAGTCTTGTCGCATTAGGCGGAGGACGTATTTTGGTTGCTGAGGATAATGCTATCAACCAAACGGTGCTTTCTGGACTTTTGGCGATGAGTGGCATTGAGATTATTTTTGCAGATGATGGTGTTGAGGCAGTAGAAAAGATAGAAAAAGTGTCAGGAGTTGAATTGGTTTTGATGGATATCAATATGCCAAATATGGACGGCTATGAAGCAACACGTGCGATACGCAAAGAGAGTCGATATGATGATATTCCCATCATTGCATTGAGTGCCAACACACTTCCAAAAGATATTCAAAAAACCAAAGAGGTTGGAATGCAAGGATATCTCTCCAAGCCTATTAATGTACAAGAACTTTTTGGAGTATTGCTGATGTATATTTCGCCCAAAGAGAAAAAAATAGAAGAAGCCAACACAAATCAAACAGACACTTTAGCACACAGCAAAAACGAAGAAGAGACACTCTCTTTTCTTTTGTCTCTCTCGACACTACAAGCACACGAAGGATTGAAGCGTGTTGGCGGTGATATTATGCTTTATAAGCGTGTGGTATTTGATTTTTGTGATACTTTTACAAATAGTGATGCAATGTTAAAAAAACTTTTAGACGAGGAGCAGACACAAGAGGCTATCAAGTTGGCACACACAATCAAAGGTGTCGCTGGAAATATCGGTGCGATGTCACTGTATGAGGTAGCGAAAGCTTTGGAGTATGGACTGAAAGAAAAACGCGAAGATATCTCTTCGTTGATTGTAGATTATAAGAATGCTTTTGATACTCTTTTTGCGTCGATTCAAACTTTTAAAATTACTATCGAAGAGAAACCTATGATTGAGATTGAAGATCTTAGGGTGATTTTAGAAAAGACGATGGTATGTGCCAAAAAACGTAAAGCGCTTGAGTGTCAAGAGATCATCAAAACATTAGAGCAGTACAGTTGGCCCATTTTCGTAGAGTCGATAGTGCAACGCGTGATTAATGCACTGCAAGGGTATAAATTTAAAGAGGCGATAGAAGCTATGGAGGAGTCATTTTGACTCCTTTCTTGCCAAAGGCAAAGCTTTAGCAAACTTGTACAATCTGAACTTGTTTAGATTGTACAAAATTTATTAGTAGGAGTCAAAATGACTCCTTTCTT
>DYPM01000160.1 GCA_020719895.1 Sulfurovum sp.
AAATTTTTTTGTCATTGCGGGCTTGACCCGCAATCTTAGATTCTGAATCAAGTTCAGAATGACGAAAAGAATCAAGTTTCACTCGTCCCCATCGTCTCTATGGATGCAGACAGGGATAGTGGGGCAGGCAAACATGATTGTAGTGAAGTTTGTTGATCGCTCCCATAATTCAATATACAACTTTCCATAACAGTTTGACCACCAAGAATAACCCTTGTGACAAAAAAACAAAAAAGAGATTTTTTCCTCAAAACACCCTTGAAAAATCTACTTTGGTTTGACACTCTATTGAGATATCAAAGGTATAACTATCCTCTTTGGTGATTTTTTTGAGTAGTTGATATTTGCCATTGATGAGTTTGAAAATATCACTTATCTCTGTGTTTGGTTCGATGATGATATAAAAAAGCACACCTTCTTTTTGATAAAGCTCAAATTTGGTTGTGACATCTTTGAAGGCTGTATTTTTGGAAAGTACTTCGACTATCAGTGGCGGTGTTTTTGAGAAATATTGCTTGGTCGTCTCTTCGCAAAACAGAGCTACATCGGGTTGTACGACACTGTTTTCATTGATTTTCCAATCGATAGGAGAGAGATACACGGCACACTGTTTTTTCTCACACAAAAGATTACTATCAAGCTCTCTCCAAATATTGGCGACAACTTTTTGATGTATAGGATAAGGAGCAGGAGCCATCGCATAGGCAATGCCATCAACAAGTTCCCAACTTCCTTCCCACTCTTTGTAGTCGTTGTATGTGTAGTACTGAAAATTATCATATTTGAGTGCTTCCATTGGATCGCCCTTTTTTGGACTATTATACTCTATGTTGGGATTGAAGAGAGGCTTTGAGATCAATCATTGTTTCTTTTCTACCCATTTACACCACATATAAATCGCAAAAATCTGATGTTGGAATTTCCCTTTTTGGGCTTCGCTCAAAAGCCAAAAAAGATGTTCTTTATGAAAAAAGCCAAACCTCTCTTGCACTTTTGTAATGGTGTGAATCTCACCGCTCTCTTGTAGCCATACGAGATATGGATAGTTGAAACCTTTCTTTTTGCGTTGAATGATGGAGTGTGGAAGATATGTTTTTGCGATCTCTTTGATCCAGTTTTTGGGCATTTGTGCGGTGCGAAGTGAAGGATCTGTGGCAAATACCGTTTCGATCAATGTTTTGTCCAAAAATGGCGTGCGAGCTTCGATACTATGTGCCATACTCGTGCGGTCGAGTTTGCGTAAAAACACCTCTGATAGTTGAATATGAAGATCAATAAACGTGTACCAATCCGCAGGTGCAGTGCGTTTGCTTTTTTGAAATCTCCCCAAGAGAGGTTCAATCGCACGTAGTGAGTTGTCATCTCGTACATTCATACGAAGCAGACGATTTTGTTGTAGGTCGCTAAAAAGTTCGGCACTTGACCTAAAAAGAGTAGTCTCTTCAAAAATGCGTTTATGCCACTCCCACTCTTTGTTCATGGAGTAGTTGGAGCGGAGAAAATGACGCATCCATTGTTTGTGTTTTAGTGTGGCGAGTTGTTCAAGATCAAGAAACTCTTTGTAGGGTTTATAGCCCAAAAAAAGCTCATCGCTTCCATCTCCTGTGAGTACGACTTTAATCCCTTCGTTTTGTATCTGTTTGAGTAAAAAACAAAGCGGTATCGTCGCAGGATCTCCTAATGGCTCATCAAGAACGTTGATCACCTCTTCAATAGTCTCCAAAAAATCCTCTTTGGTGAAGTTGTATGTGTTGTGTTGTGAGCCAATATGTTTGGCGACTTGTGTTGCAAAAGGGCGTTCGTCATACTGTTCGTAGCCGTCATATCCGATAGAAAAGGTGCGAAGCGGTGTCTCTTTGGAGGCGATTGCAGCGATAAGAGAGGAGTCTAAACCACCCGAGAGTAATGCACCACATGAGACTTCAGAGGGAATGCGTAGTTGTACTGAATGGATCAATGTTTGTTTGATTTGGCTTATCGCTTGTGTCTCGCTGTGGATTGAAATAGGCGTGTTTAGTGGATCAAAATAGTGGTGCGTTTGTGTCGATTGGTCGCTTTTGAAAATCATATAACTTCCCGCTTCAACCTGCTTGCAAGAGGCATCAATGGTGTGTGGTGCAATAGTAGATTGATACGAGAGATAGACGGGAAGTTGCATTGTATTGAGTTTCATCGGTTGGAGTGCGTAGAGGGCTTTGAGTTCACTTGAGAATGCTATCGCATCTTGGGATATACGATAAAAAAGTGGTTTTTTACCTAAAGGATCACGAAAAAGTTTGAGTGTTTCGCCATCTAAAATCGCAATGGCAAACATTCCGCGTAGTTTGTTTACAAACAAATCGCCCCATTTTTGATAAGCGACAAATGCCACTTTTGTATCGCTTTGTGTTGTGATATTGAGTTCTTTGGCAAGCTCGCGGTAGTTGTACACTTCGCCATTCATCACAAAAGTGATAGTGTTGTGTCGGAGCGGTTGCGTGTAGGAGGCGTTGATTGCGTTGATCGCAAGACGATGAACACCAAAAAAATGCGACGTATCACACGCGATATGACTCTCGTCCACGCCACGATGTTTGAGTGTCTGGAATGCTTTTTGGGCAGTTTGTGTCTCATATTTTCCGACGACTCCAAAAATAGCACACAATCAAACCACTCTCTTTCGCCAAATCTTAGAGAAGTCAAATGCAAAAGTACACTGATCTAACTCAAACCGATCTGGTCTTTTGGTGACTTTCTCATCAAGCTCATAACAGACAATCAAATCGATAAGTTCCCAATTCCCTTCCCAGTGTTTGTAATCTTCTATAGTGTAAAACT
>DYPM01000031.1 GCA_020719895.1 Sulfurovum sp.
GACTACTCTACACCTACGGTTAATCCACAATAAAGAGAAACATAAGTCAAACACGATAAATCAAAGGTCTCATTTTTTCATATCGCCACTTTGTACATTTAAGATTTATTTAACGTTTTGATCGCCTCATCAAAAAGTGCTTCATGCCCAAAACAACTGTGAGCATTACAGAGCATAAATCCTTCATTGGTGTCATTTTTGAAATAACAATAAGGATAAATTATCGTATCGCGTTTTCCGATATAAAGCTGTAGCCTCTCTTGGGTTGCTTTGAGTATCACATCTTCTTTGAGATAACGTATCACCATTTTTGTCATAAGTGGCGAAGATATTGGCTGACGCATCAAAGAGTAGGAGTGTATCTCAAGCGTTTTAAAAACAAATTTTTGATAAATCGGATCTACAAGCGACGCAAGAGAGTATAAAAGACTCACCACCATCGCCATCGCCGAAGGATAAGAGCTATCATAAATATCGGCTTTGGTTTCAAATTCACCTACAGAAAAACGCCACAATCCATTATTGTAGTATCTCTCAATTGCACTATTGGCAAGTCGTGTCGCCAAAATCAGATACTTTTCATCCAAAGTGCTTTGGTGTGCCTCGATCAACATCTCGCCAAGATACGCATAATCCTCCAAAAAAGCATAAATTTTAGGTGATTTGCCAATCAGTGTAGAGTGAAAAAGTTGTCCATGAAGATACATCGTCTGCGTAAGTGCCTCAAGAGAAGATTGTGCGGTATCAAGATATTTAGAGTCAATACGTCCTGCCATAAAAAGAGCTTTGATAATCATCGCATTCCATGAGACCAAAATCTTAGTATCGACAAATGGATAAACGCGTGTTTTTCGATGGGTTTTGAGTGCTTCTATCGCTTCTTGATAAAATGGAATTTGTGTGTTGGTGGGATCGTTGAGACGTATGATATTTTTACCCTCAAAGTTTCCTTGTGGTGTCAAACCAAACAACTTTATCAATACACTTTGACTCTCTTTTGGAATATTTGTATGACTCAAACACTCCAACGCTTCATCATAACTATAGACAAAATATTTTCCCTCCTCTCCTTGCGTATCAGCATCACTTGCAGCAAAAAAGAGACTACCCGATTGCATTTTTTCTATCAAAAAATCAAGTATCTCAAATGCTACTGTTTTATAAAATCCATCTTGTGTTGTATTGTAAGCATGAATATAAAGTTGTGCTAAAAGTCCATTATCATATCCCATCTTTTCAAAGTGTGGCACCAACCAACTGTTGTCCGTACTGTAACGACAAAATCCACCATCTACAATGTCTCTCAAACCGCCTTTTGCCATTGACGTGAGCGTGTGCGTTGCCATTGTGAGTGCTTTTTTTTCACCACCAATACGATAAATATCAAACAATAAAGAGAGAATTGAAGTTTGAGGAAACTTCGGTGCGGTATTAAATCCGCCCTCTTTTGTATCAAAAAGTTGAGAAGCTTGATCTACAAAACGCTCCATAATCGATAAATCTAATTTGGTCGCTTGGATTTTATCTTTGAGTGGACTTAAAAATGAAAGAATCTCATCGGCTTTTTCGATAAGCAAAGATTTCTCTTGGCTATAACGCTCTGCTATCAGATTCAAAAGGGCACCAAAGGCAGGAAGTCCATATTTTTCTTTTGGTGGAAGATAGGTAGCAGTATAAAACGGCTTGAGTGTTTCAGTCAAAAAAATAGAAGTTGGCCATCCACCAGGACGATTGTTCATAAGCTGATACACTTCTTGAAAATGTTTGTCTATATCAGGTCTCTCTTCGCGATCTACTTTGATAGAGACAAAATGTGTGTTGAGTATCATAGCAATCGCTTCGTTTTCAAATGATTCACGCTCCATCACGTGACACCAATGACACGAACTGTATCCGATAGAGAGAAAAATAGGTTTGTTTTCGTATGTTGCTTTTTGAAATGCTATCTCTCCCCACGGATACCAATCTACGGGATTGTTGGCGTGTTGTTGTAAGTAAGGAGAGTGTTCGTTTTCTAAATGATTTGCCATGGTTTCGCCTTATTAAACTTATTTTGGTTAAAATCTAAACCGCTTATACACAACTATAGGCAACAAAAGAGATCAAACACTTCAATACGAGAGAACAAATATGTCTAAATTGGTAAAAAAGTTACTTTTGATAGGGAGTGTTCTCTTTAGCACACTACTCTACGGTGGTTTTGGAATACATCAAGCTCCAAAATTTCTTACTCCTGAAGAAGCATTCCATGTCACAATCACACAAAATGAAGAAAATATCATCACTACTATTGGAGTCGGTCATGATATTCACATCTACAAAGAGGGTCTGAAGCTAAACGCCAAAGCCAACAATACAATTACACTCGAACCGACACTTCCCGAGCCTATCAATAAAGACGGAGAACTTATCTATGAGAGTAATCTTACGATTGTGATTCCCACGTCTCAAATTACCTCCAAACTTACAGGAGACTACACACTTACTGTTACTTTTCAAGGATGCTCAAACTCGGGTCTTTGCTATGCACCAATCACAAAAAGTGCTATTTTTACAGGCAAACAACCAAGCGTATGGGAGAAAATAGCCACACTCTCAAAAGAGGGAAATGCGTCTAAAATAGTTGAGGTGTTGGTCAATGAGAGTTGGCTTTTTGTTCTTTTTTTGTTTTTTATATTTGGACTGCTTCTATCTCTTACGCCATGTATATTTCCTATGATTCCTATTCTCTCATCCATTATCGTCTCACAACAAGGCAAAAAAGATAAACCCAATATGAGTCATGCATTTATGACTTCATTGGTTTATGTGTTGGCGATGGCATTGACTTACACGATAGTAGGATTGATTGCTGGATTGGTAGGAGCTGACCTTCAAGCAGCGATGCAAAATCCATGGATTTTATCAATTTTTGCGGGGCTTTTTATAGCGTTGGCACTATCTCTTTTTGGATATTACGAGATAGGTCTCCCCTCTTCTTTGCAATCTAAACTTATGAAAGTAAGTGACAATGCTCAAGGCAAAGGGATTCTTGGAACTGCGATTATGGGTGCTCTTTCTGCTTTGATTGTTGGACCATGTACGGCTGCACCAATCTCTGGAGCTGTGTTGTTTATCTCTCATACAGGAAATGCTTTTTTGGGAGGCGGTGCACTTTTTGTGATGAGCATCGGAATGGGATTACCGCTACTACTTGTTGGACTTGGAGCAGGAAAATTTATGCCACGTCCAGGGGGATGGATGACTAAAATATCACAAGCTTTTGGTGTGATGATGCTCGCATTGGCAATTTTTATGCTCTCTCGTATTCTGCCTGCTTCTTTGTCACTACTTCTTTGGTCACTGCTTTTGATGGGAACTGCACTCTATATGGGTGTATTTCAAACCAAAGAGAATGAAGGAGCGATGAAACTCTTTAGGCTTCTTGCTATGGTTTTTTTACTCTATGGAGCATCGATTTTTGTAGGAGCGTTGAGTGGTGCAAAATCTGTTCTCCATCCATTTGAACAATTCACAACACCACACTCTATAATCTCAACACAAAGCACTACACAAGAGGAGAAAAACACACACTTAGGTTACAGTATTGCCAAAATAAAAAGTATGGTCGAAGCCTCCAAAAAACCAGTTGTGATAGATTTTGGCAAAGACTCTTGTACTGCATGTGCGGAGTTAGAAGAGATTACATTCCCCGATCCGTTAGTTCAGGAGGAACTCAAAAGATTTACATTCATCAAAATCAATCTCACCAACAATACCGAAGATGACAAAGCGATGCTCAAAGAGTATGGACTTTTTGGTACACCAAATATCATATTTTTTGGCAAAGATGACAACTATCTCTCCCAAAAAAGCTTGACAGGATTTATCAAACCAGAAGATTTTGTAACACATCTCAAAACAATTCAATAATCAAAATCCACAATAAAGCCAAAAAAATGGAATCAATCTCAAAATATTCTGGTGTAACCGCTTCGATATTGGTACTTCTACTTGCACTAATGGTTGCATATGATGTCATGATGCGTTATCTTTTTTCACAAGGATCTATCGCACTACAAGAGATAGAGTGGCATCTTTTTGATATGGTTTTTTTATTTGGTATTACGTATGCTCTCAAAACAGATCAGCATGTTCGTGTTGATATTTTTTATGAGCATTTTTCAGTCGATACCAAAGCGATAGTACAGTTTGTATCAATGGGACTCTTGGTGTTACCTTTGAGTCTATTTATGATAATTCATGGTTTTGAAATGACTTCTCAAAGTTATCTTCAAAATGAAGTCTCATGTGATCCAGGAGGATTGTCTCATCGTTGGATTATCAAAGGTGTTTTGGTTTTGGCATTTGTGTTTGTTGTTATTCAAGCAATTCAAGAGATGTTGAAGGCATATCAAAAAATCAAAAACAAAAAACGTCTCAAACAGACTATTGTTGCAATTTTACTTTTAGGAAGTGCAATCTATATCGCGTGGTTTTATGCTCTTTCGTATTGGATTGATCCGATTATTTTAATGCTTCTGATGACACTACTGCTTTTAATGGGTGGATTTCAAGTCGCTTTTATTTTTGGTTCGGTGGCACTCTTTTTTGCGTCGATTAGTGACGAAGTTGGATTGCATACTCTTGAGATGTTACCCTATCGCACGTATGGAATTATGGGAAATGTGACACTTTTGGCAGTACCGCTTTTTATTTTGATGGGACTTGTTTTAGAAAAATCAGGAATGGCGGAAGGACTACTTGTCTCTATGGGAAAACTTTTTGGGCGTGTGCGTGGCGGATTGGCAATCTCAGTGGTATTGGTCGGTGCGATTCTTGCTGCAAGTACAGGTATTGTAGGTGCGTCAGTTGTGATGATGAGTCTCATTGCTCTTCCTTTGATGCTTCAGTACAACTATTCGCCTCTCTTGGCTTCAGGAAGTATTGCAGCAAGTGGCACACTTGGACAAATCATTCCTCCTTCTATTATATTGATTATTTTGGGTGACCAAATGCACCTTTCTGTTGGTGATCTTTTTATGGCAGCAGTGACTCCAGGGATTTTACTGATTGTTTTATATATCATTTATATTTTTATACTCTCTTATATGTATAAAGATGTAGCACCAGCAATCATCACATCAGACTCTTATAGTGTAGTGGTGAAAGAAGCCATAAAAGAGATTACTCCACCGCTACTACTCATCTCAATCGTACTTGGCTCTATCTTTATGGGTGTCGCTTCACCTTCGGAGTCTGCTTCTGTTGGTGTTTTGGGTGCAATTTTATTGGCACTCTACAAAGGCAAATTTTCATTTGAACTTCTACGTTATGCCACTACAGAGACAGTCAAACTCACTGCGATGATATTTATGATTTTAATTGGTGCGACTGCTTTTTCGTTGGTGTTTAATCAACTTGGAGGTGGTGATATGGCATTGGAATTTTTTACAGAAGATATTGGAGACGCTTCAACATTTATTGCTATCGCTATGGCTGTGATATTTGTGTTGGGATTTTTTATCGATTTTATTGAGATTGCTTTTGTTATCGTTCCTATTTTGGTGCCGATTGTCGCATCTTTCGGCATAGATCCTTTGTGGTTTGGGATTTTGATCGCAATCAATCTACAAACCTCATTTCTCACACCGCCATTTGGTTTTGCACTTTTTTATCTCAAAGGTGCAGCAGGAGATAAGATTGGCACTCTTTCGATCTATAAAGGTGTTATTCCATTTATTTTGCTTCAACTTGTAGCATTGACAATTGTGATATTTTATCCTCAAATTATCTATTGGATTGAGTAACTATGAAAATCAATTTTAAAAAAATACTCAAAGAGGTGATGATTTTTGCTCTGATGATTTTTGTAGTAGCCAACATCATGAGCTATATTCGCGCACCAAAACTTGATAGCGATAGAGTTCCAAATATTGAAGCGACATTAATCAATGGTGAGATGTTTGAAAGTTCGACACTTCAGGGCAAACCATTAGTGATACACTTTTGGGCGACTTGGTGTCCGACTTGTAGAGTAGAAGCCTCAGCTATTGAGAGTATTTCAAAGCAATATGAGGTGTTAAGTATCGCAGTAAATTCAGGAAGCGATACAGAACTTCAAACCTATCTTACAAAAAACAACTATCACTACAGAGTGATAAATGACACCAATGGAGAGTTGGCGAGTCGTTTCAAAGTAGAAGCGTTTCCGACTACTTTTATCTATGATGGCAAAGGAAAACTTCGTTTTACAGAAGTGGGATATACCACCGCAGTCGGATTATTGGGAAGGTTGGAGCTAATAAAGTAAGTGGTTCACAAAAGCCATATAAAATTGATAATGGTTTTTACTTTAACCTTCAGTGAGAATAAAAATTGCTATAATGTTTCAAAATCAGAATCCAAAAGGTCAATGAATGTCCCTTAACGAACTCGAAAAAAATGAAAAAGCAATGATTGTGAAGATTCACGCACCTCAAGTATTAAGACAAAGAATGCAAATGCTCGGTATCAGAAAAAATCAAGTCCTAACACTCAAAGCCTGCTCACTTGGCAAACAAACGATAGAAGTAGAGGTCGATTCCTCATTAGTCGCTATGAGAATCGACGAAGCAAAAAAGATTGAGATAAAAAAGATCTCATAACCTCTCGTACTATCTCAACCTCCACACTCGCCACAGTGATACAGCAGATAAAATTACAAACAGCACTACACAAAAGAGTTTTATCGACGCAAACAAAATGCTCTCTTTTGTGATCAAAAATCCTGCAATATTTTCTAAAACCACTACACCAAAAAAGAGTATTGCAAACTGTTGATCATAAGCAAAAGTTGCCTTTTTGATCACAGCAAAAAAGTGAGTCGTGACAAATACAAACAAACCCATACCAAAAAGATGAGGAGAGACTGTCTCAAGCAATCCAAAAAGCGATTTTGGTGCGTAGTAGTCTATCGTCGCTTGGAGACTCATCGAGGTGTGAAGTAGAAACATCCAAAACCCACTGCCAATCAGCATCATTGACATCACTGCAAAATATCTCAACACGATTTCATAACGCACAATTAAAGCCTTTTTAGAATCACTACACACATATACAATGCACATCCATGCCAAAGCAAAAAAAGTCCGATAGATAAAGCGATAAATATCTGCACTACAAAATACCCAAACAAAAGCAAAATAGGCGTACCAACAGCAGAGAGAAACACTGTATGGACGATACGATAAGTCGTAGGTTTGACGACACGAATATAGATAGAGACGAGTGTCGCAAGAGTTATCATAGAGATAAAAAGTGTGACGTGAACACGCTCAAGCAACACATCAAAAAGCATCGGCTCGATAAACGCCTCTTCGTCTCCAAGCAAAGAGAGTGTTGCTTTTTGTGGTGTAAGACCGATTTGATAATGAAACAGTGCGATATCAGAGAGGATAAAAAGCATCATCATCACGACAAAAAAAGCGACCAAAAGCCTCAAAAGAGGATTAAGTCGAAGCTCGTTAGTCACAAGAAATTTCATTTTCCATAACGCTCCGCGATAGCGATAGCAAGACGTGCAGCATCAGTCACGGCTCTAGCTGAGAGTGTGGCACCTGAGATAGCAGGAATCGTTTTGCCTTCAAAAAGATTATCTTCTTTGGTTTTGCCTTCAAAACTTTTTTGCCATGAGACGTTTGGTTTGTACTCTTTTGGTTCAAAAAACGCAACTATTTCGATACTTTTGAGTCTATAGGTGTTGTCCATGATATACAACACCGCGGCACTTTTGGTGCGTACTTTTTTGATGATAAGTACGCCGTACCCTTCTGTTGTGTCGTTGTTTTTTACTTTATAAAATCGCACCGTATCTGAATCTATCTCTGTTTTTGCCTCTTTTTGAAGTATTTGAACATCTTGAGGTTTGAGACGAAATTGTCGTTTTTCTATGGTTGCATTTTTGGAAAATAGAGGCGTAATGAACGTAGCGACATCTATGCCACCGCTACACCAAAGAGGCGAGATGAACACCAAAAGAGACATAATTACTGTTTTAAAAATAGACTTCTTGTAAAACAAGAAGTCTAAGCACGAAGTGCGTGAGCCGTCTGCTGAAGACAACTTAGCGTTAGCAATCTTTTGAAAAGAAAGTTGCCTTAATGGCAAGTTTTTTTCAAAAGACAATCCATAATGTTCATTAGGCGTTATTTTGAGTTCTGCAAGAACTTTAATAGTCGGCTTCATCGCATTAAATGCTCAAACTTTTTATCGGTAAGTGTTTTTAGGAACGCTTCTAATGCTTGAAGTTTTCTGTCGCTAAGTTTAGGCATTTGGAGATCTTCGCGATTGATAGTCGCATTGACATCGGGCTTGTCCCAAGGTTGATTGGTTTCGGAATTGATCGGGCGATCGCCACTTCCCATGTGATCATAAAACTTCAATACTGTCATGAGTTCTTTAAAAACACCGTTGTGCATATAAGGTCCTGTGACAGCGATATTTCGCAAAGTCGGTACTTTGATCGCACCGTCTTTGGAGCTATTGACTTCATTTGGATATGCACCATACACGCCGTGTTCGGTTGCGTTAAGGTCACTCAAACCAAGTGCTGTTTTTGCCTGGATCGCTTCTATGTTTTTGGGTGTGCCGATATTGTGATATTCGTAGTTGGTGAAGGTCTCGCCTGCAACTTCTGATTGTGTTTTGAGCTGGTGGCAGGTGACACAATTGGTATTGTTCTGTGAAAAAAAGAGATCCATTCCCAACTGTTCATCAATCGTCCAATTGCCATCTTGTAAACAATATGAGGTCGAACCACCATTTGCTTTACACGATACATAATGGTCGTATTTAGAATCAAACGGTGCAAAAATATTGGTTTTTTCAAACCTCGCTATCGCTTCGCCCATTGATGCAAACGCTGTGTTGGTATCATCAAAAATCGTCGCACCATAGAGTGTGGTAAACATCTCTACATACTCAGGATTTTCTTGAAGTCGTGCGACGACAGAAGCAGCATTTGGCATCATCATCTCAGCACTATCAAGTGGCGGACCGATCGCTTGATCTTTGAGTGCAGAGGCACGACCATCGTGAAATTGTCCGCCTGTGATTGTAGTCGCATTAAAATCAGGAGAGAACATCGCATACATCACTGTAGGTGCATTGCGTCCTCCAAGCGATACGCTATCATCTCCAACAGACAATGCACCGTGGATAAAAATAGTTTGATCAACGCCATCTTTAGTGAAGCGTGCATCCATAAACGCATGTTCTGAATCATGACAAGTAGCACAAGAGGTGTTGCGAGTAATGGAGATATTTTGGTCAAAAAAAAGCTTCTTACCTAAATCCTCTTTGGTAAAACCTGTTTGTGTATCCGTACTTGTGTCGTTGATTTTGTTAGTATTATTGTCACATCCCGCAAACCCTAAGGCGACGAGAGAGAATAAAATATAAACTTTTTTCATCATAAACTCCTTTTAAAAATAGGTAAAAATATCAAGATAACCTCTAAAAACTACATTTTGGATTGCTTCGGCTTTTACATGCAACAAAACGAAATCCCATATGGTAAAGCCTCACAAAGACGTGGTTTGTCATTGCGAACGAAGTGAATCAATCTATATTTTTAGAGGCTCACTCAAATCACTCTAATATTAACAAACTTGTTTGTTAAAAGTGTGTCTCATCAGATCAAAAAATAAATCCAAGAGACGCAGTCAACGCCTCTTCATCGGCTAATTTGGCGTGGCTGTGGTAGTCTTTGATATTGTATTCGGCTTTGATGGCCACTTTTGGTTCTGGATAATATGCGATTCCTGCGGTATATTCGTTGAATTTATAGTTGTCTTGCACTGCTGTTTCGCTGTTGGCATCAAGGTTGAGATGTTCCAACTCGACAATACCAAAGAACTTTTGGGATGTTTTAAAATCTTGCAATAGATCATATCCCACAGTGAGATATCCTCCGCTCACTTCACCTGAAATTGTGTTGGATGGGGTGTTAAGCAGAGTGTAGCCATCGCCAAAACTTCCTGTAGCGTAGAGTGTTTGGATATCAAAACCGTTCGCTTTGTAACTCGCGTGTGCTTCGATGAGAAAAACATTAAATGACGCATCAAGTGTTGTGACGGTGTCTCCAGGTTTGTCTTGCGCCAATACAGAGCTTGTGCCATTAAAGAGAGAGCCGCCAAACTCCACACCAGAATATCCCGCGTAGTTGACTCTCAAAACCGCGGAGAAGTCGTCGGTAAATTGTCTTGCACCCAATCTTCCTTGTTGAATAAATCGCCCTTCAACAAACTTTCCAGCATCAAGCGATGTCACAATACCAGCGTAATAGTCTAACGCATCAATTGTACCAAAAACCAATGCTCCATTGGTGTGCCACGTAGATGGGATGATAAAGGTTTCTACCAATGGTCTTTCGGCGGTAAGGAATGAGACAGGTTCGTGATTGAGATTGATATTTCCAAACGGCACAAGGACATGTCCCACTCTCAAGCTGTACGCCTCATCAATCAAAAAGTCGATATAGGAGAACTCTACGATAGCATATTTGTAGTTGTCGGTGTTGTCGCTTCTTGCACCACCGTCTTCAAACTCTACTTCGGTATTCATCACGATCCAGTCGTTAAATTTGTATCCAAAATAAGGGACGAAACGCACCACGTTGGTTTCGAGTTTTTTGCGTGTTTTGTTGCTGGTATCATCGGTATAGTTTTTAAATATCGTATATTTTTTGGCTTTAAACTCACCATATCCGCCAATAGAGAGTGCTGTATCGGAGGTGTAAACTTTGGAAGCAGCGAGTCCTAAATCAGAGAAGCTTTCGTATGTGTCAGTTTGTATCTCATCTGTTGAGGCGTTGGTCTCTGTAGCGTTGTATTTTCTCTCTTCTGATAGCCCAGAGATATAATTCTCCGACATCAACGGCAGTGTTGTGATGGCTACAAGACACATAGCGATATGGTATTTGATCATAATTTGATTCCTTTATAAAATGGATTAAAAAAAGCACCAACAAGCGAGTGTGTCGGCTGTTCGTCCAACAAACCAAAACGGAGCGGTTCATCTATATATGTAAGATCTTTAGAATACAACAACGAACCAAACCACCAATCCCACACTGCAAGCGTACTTCCATAATTGTATCGGCTGTAGCGTGTGGTGTGGTGCAGTTGGTGTTGATAGGGCGAAATAAGCCATTTCTCTATACGTTTGGGGTAGTGAAGCGGAATGTGAGAGTGTCGTAGGTTTGCACCTATTAACATAAAAATAAACACAATCATATTGGCTCCAAATATCTCCACTACTCCAATACCCGCACCAAAAAAGTAGATAAAAAGTGCTGTTATCGCTCCCGTAGTAAGTGCATAGCGAAATCCAAAAAGAAGATTTTCTATCGGATGTACTCGATAAAAAGTCATAGGATTTAACACCTCTGCACTGTGATGAACGCGATGAAACCGCCAAAGCAAAGAAGAGGTGTGCATCCACCGATGGAGCCAGTAGCGTGTCAAATCATTGAAAACAAAAAGCATCGTTGTATAGCCTGTGATAAGCCAAATACGATCAACGCGGATTCGCTCAACATACCCAAACACCTCTTGTATCGCCATCACCATCCAAAGTGCCACTTCATTGACGCCCACAAGAAGCGGAAGAAGTAACAGCGTCTTCACGATTCCCATCACTCCAAAATAGAGATAATCCAAACGTGCTGATGGATGCCAAAGCACCTCTTTGGAAAACTGCATTTTCAAAATCGCACGTTGTTTCCAAAAAAAGAGTAACGCAATCATCAATGCACTCACCAAGTAGAGCCAAAAGATTCGTTTAGAGCCATCGACAAAATAATCAAGTCCAAAAAGATCAAACATTCATCAATCTCCATCAGCTTCGATAATCTCAGCAGTGAGATTAAGCGACTGGATTAACGAATCGTAGTAGAGGCTTTGTAAAACACGAATCATCTCATAGATTTCAGTCACTTTTGGATCTACAGAAGTGGTGGTGATCTTCCCCTCTAATGGTGTTGAGAAAGTATCAAGAGTGGCTTGAATGAGATTGATTTGGTTGCGTATCTTCGTGACGATAGCCTTAGCTCCGTTTGAGGAGGCAAAACTTCCAAAATTGCCGTAGCTCTGCTCTCCCATCACCTCTTCGTGAGTTTCTATCACCGCTTTGATCATCTCAAGCGAAAGTCTGCTGTAGTAGTACTCAAGCCTTGATGGATTTGGACTATCTTTGTATTTGAAGACAAAACCTGCCGCTTCGCCGATACGCCACTCTCTGAGTTTATAGGCACTATCGGCTAACACATTGACAATCGCACTGGATGTCTTTTGTACGTCTGATTTGATTTTTGTGTCATTTTTGTAGAAGGTAAAGATGAGTGTCGCTTGGGTTTTGAGGTTCTTAAGCACTGCTTTTATCACTTCGATGCGTCTTAAATTGTTGGTTTTCATTTTGATTTTAAGTGTAGAGAGTGGCTCATAGTAGCCAAATGCCAAATACTCCAACGCATTGATACCTTTGCTGGAGTTTTTGTTTAGTGCTACTTGGATATCGCCTGTTTGATTCAACACTTTGTCGATATCAGCAGCAACATCAAGGGCTTTTCCTTCGTGAAAGTAGTCGATATAGCGTGGTGTGTCGATAAGACTACTCTCAAAATCCCCTACAATGTAACTCGCCTCGACACTTTTCCACGCTGTAGCAATCGCTTCAAAATCAACTTGTAGTTTGAGTATCTCCCTCTCGCTGAGGCTGGTATCGATCGATTCGACTCTTTTTTGCATCGTTTGAATGTTCTCTACTAAGGCTTCTGCGTTGGCGGTAAAAACAAAACTTTGTAGCGAAACGATTGGATCAACGGTTGTTGTCGATGAAGAGATTGATGCTACTTGACCAATCAATCCTGTTCCGTCATAATTATTATCTTCACTACATCCTGCTAAAAGAAGGAAGAGAATGAATAGTGTTGTTGTTTTGATAGGTGTCATAAATGTCCTTTTGTGTGTTTGCCACACGCTTTTGGCAAACTTGTTTGTTTAAAATGTCCAACGAGTACCGTCATTGCGAGGTTTGGAACAAACCGTGGCAATCTAAATAATGTTTATTCAGAGGTCTCAATCATAAAGACTCGAGAAACTGTATGAGCTTCTCTCTGTCTTTTTTTTCGAATCTCATAAATCTCTCTTTGGCACTTTGAGCTTCACCGCCGTGCCACAAAATCGCCTCTTCGATGGTTCTTGCTCTGCCGTCGTGCAGATAGTTGGCTTCGCCACTTACTGTTTTGTAAAGTCCAATGCCCCACAACGGTGGCGTACGCCACTCAGAGCCGTTTGCTAAAAATTCACTTCTTCCATCCATAAGCCCTTCCCCCATATCGTGCAATAACAAATCACTATAAGGAGAGATATTTATCCCTTCTAATGTAGTGTAGCTTGCTGTGTGGCACGCGATACATCCTAAAGTGTCGAATGTTCTTTTGCCTTCAAGATGCTTTTGGGGTTCTCTACTCGCAGGAACTTTGAGATGTGATAGATAGTATGCGATAGCATCAAGCCTCTCTTGTGGTAGATCAAACTCTTTGCCACTTTTTTGTGCTTCCTTAAGACAAGCGGTCTGCTTTGGCGTACAGTTGTGAGAAGGAAAAAATGGATTAGAGAGTCCCATATCGCTGTGTGCAGCAGCAGCAGTTTGGTGTTTGATCGTAGCCGCGGAAGCTTTCCACGTGAATCGTCCAAGCTCTGTTTGGTTGGTTTGGGGATTAAAAACATAGTTTGCTTTGCCTGAAATACCGTCTTTGTTTTTATCGTCGATATCTTCGTGTGCAAGAATCTCTTGCTGTGGAATCTTCTCAAGATGACCCAATCCAATCAATGCCAAGCCAATCCGTGCTACTACAATCGTCTGCGAATCAAACGCACCATAACCCATATCCGAAATCAGATAATGTGGTTTTCGTAGACTATACAAAGTGCCATCAGGATATGTGCTATTTATCTCTTCGTAGATAACCGCCACTTTCGCTTCGGCAGGAACTTTTTGGTTGCCATTTCGACTCAATTGTGCACCATACATCGAATCGGGTCTAAAACCTACTCTCTGCGATAAATTTGTATCGTTTGTCTCTTTGTGCGAAAGGCGTAAAAGATAGGAGCGATTCATCGCACCTTCTTTGTCGACTGCGACTCCTGCACCATTATGGGGATGACAGTGAATACATGTATTGGCATTAAAAAGTGGTCCGAGTCCATCTCTTGCGGTAGTCGCGGATGGTGCTTCTACCCAAGGAATGCGAAAAAAACTTTTACCCAAAATAAGCATATCTTCCTCTTCGTCGCTCAATTTCGAGACAGGATGAGAAAATGCGCACTTGCTTTTATCTTGAGTAAAATAGTTTGCATTAGAAATGGATGGCGAAGTTTGTGACGTGATGATAGTAGCTCCCGCGACGACAAGAGTCGCAAGGAGAGAGAGTATAATCATTTTCAAATATTTGTCTCTTGGGAGTCTGTTACATCACCTGATGTGAGTGTTATGCCAAACGCTGCTGCAACATCAATCATCTCATCGCCAAGATCACGAAGTTCGTTTTTGGCACTGATGACATTTTGTCGGGTTGCATCGTTTTCTTGTATTTGGTAGTCAAAATGTTTGGTGTTTTTTGCTGTTGTATCAATCAATGCTACTTTAGTGTCAACAGAGGTAAACATCGTATTGATTGTGTTCTGCTCTGCTGTGCTAAGGTATGGTTTGAAAGCTATGTTCATAATAGTTTTGAACCCTTCATAATTAAGTACGATATCTCTGTGGGTGTTGTCTGAAAAGCAAGAGTGTTCATCCTCTTCACTTGGCGTGAGTACTGCTACTGCCATTCTCTCATTTGCAAGCTCTGATTTTACAAAGACGCCCATACCGCCAAAAATCTGCTTAAATGCAGTCGCACGACCAATGTTGTTTGTTGCTACTGGATGCGTACCAAGAAGTGCTTTTCGGTAGTTGTCATCTGTTTTGTTCCACGCTGCGATCATTTTGTTGAGATCTTCTACGATCAGTTCTGCTGCTGCATTGAGGTAGGCTTTTCTTCGTGATGCACGAGAGTCTGTCGTGTAGTCGCTTAGCGGTCTTTGTCCTGCGACCATTGCACCGTGGGTCACATTGTCTCTTACCAAGCTAAAGTAATCTTGATCTTGTCCCCAAAGCAAAAACTCAATCGCATGGTATCCTGTCGCCACATTCGCATCGCCTCCATTTTCGTTGAGCGATGCGATAGCCTCTTTGTTAAGTGTCGCTACATTTACCGCCGTTCCACCTGTTCCTGTTGGCGTGAAACTACCTGTTGTATCGATGATATTTCCCGATGTTCTATTGCCATTTTCATCTATGGTGTAGTCGATCATATTTTCATCTAATGGCCAAGCGTTGAGTTGCCCTTCGGGTGCATTCCACGATGCGGCGTAACCTTCCTCTGCATCAATTGGACCGTTTGAGAGACGGAAAATTTCAGTTGGACTGTATGTTTCTCTTGCTGCAAGCCATGCTTCTTTTGCCTCGTTGAGTGTTGTTTCGGTTGGATTGGTTGTAAATGCGGTGATTTTGGACTGCAGTGTCACTGAACTTGCGTGTGCGGCGGTATACATCTCTAATGCTTTATCGGCATATTTGGTTAAAGCGGTGAGGTTTGTATCTACTGTTGCGGTTTCATTATTATTATTGTTATTATTACCCTTGTTATCAATAATATTGTTACATCCTGTAGATAGAGCCATTACTGCTACGATGCTTAGTGTTATAGAAAAATGTTTTGTTGTCATGTTTTGTCCTTTTTGTTTTTGCTAAATTATAGTATTTTAAAAATTAAACAGTAATTAAAATAAGAATAGTTATCAACTTATATCGCGATAACTATCAACTATTTCTTTAATAATATGCACAGCCTGTTCTACATCAAGTTTGCCGTGTCTCATCTGTAGCACTTTGAGTGTAGGGCAGATAAGTTTGTCGTTATAGTGCTTGACATTCATCATTGCGAGTATCTCTTTGGATTCTTTTTTGAGTTGGTAAATTGCCATTATGTTCTCCTTCTGTTTCTTTTTGTTTTGTGCTTTTTTGTTAAGTTATTGATATTAAATATCATTACTTAACTTGGGAGGCATTATTCCATATTGTTTCTTAAATTTTATTAAAATTGAAAGCTATTATCATATTAATTTTTGTGCGAGATAAAAAATAAAATTTTCTTTGCATTAGCTTAAAATAGGTTCGATTTATGTTTTCAAATTGTTATCATTTTATACTAAAATAGGCTATATCACACAGGAAAAGGATAAATATGAAGTATGAGTTATTTGGATCAGCAATTTTAGTTGCTTTGTTGATGGCAGGATGCGAAGATGGTAAAAAATCAAAGACAAACACAACAGAGTCAGTAACAGACAATAGCAAAATGGTGCCAGAGACGGGTTCACTTCTTCCTTATACCATATTGGACAGCACGATTGACAATGGTGCAAAAGCTGGAGAGAAAATGGAAATCAGAAATGGTGGATTTGGCTCCTCGGCATTTAAAGATCATAATCACATAAACCGATTTTTTGCTATCACAGATCGTGGACCAAATGCTGATTACACAGACGATAACAATGTTTCAGGAAAAATGTTTCCAACGCCAAATTACACACCGCGTCTTGGACACTTTGAGATTCAATCTGATGGTTCAGTTGTAAAACTCTCCGAAACACTCTTTAAAGATAGAAGTGGCAATCCTATCAGCGGTTT
>DYPM01000032.1:0-5359 GCA_020719895.1 Sulfurovum sp.
TCATTGTGGTGATGATCGTCTCTTGCATTTTGACTTGAGCCGCTTCAAATTTTGTCTCAAGTCCTGCAAATTTTGTTTCAAGCCCTGCAAATTTTGTTTCAAGTCCTGCGAATTTCGTTTCAAGCCCAGCAAATCTTACTTCAAAATCCAATCTTAGTTTTGCATTATCTGCTACCACCTCATCAAGTTTGGCATCGAGATGATTGATGTGGTTGTATTGGCTTTTGAGAAGCAAGGTGTGGATATCTTCTTGAGTGAGACCTTCACCACGGCTGAACTTCTCTTCTATCTCTTTGATTTTTGGGCTTATCATCTCTATCAAAATATCATCTACTTTTGTTTTTGTCATCTTTGTATCCTTTTTGTTGATGGTATTTTATCAAAAGTTAATCTGTTTACATGTACGGCTTGAGTACAGCAGGGATGTTGATTGAGCCGTCTTCGTTTTGGTGGTTCTCCATAATTGCCACTATCGTTCGTCCGACTGCCAAAGAGGAGCCATTGAGTGTATGTACAAAGCTATTTTTTTTGCCATCTTTGAAACGAATCTTTGCTCTTCTTGCTTGAAAATCTCGCGTATTGGAGATAGAGGAGATTTCGCGATATTGATTTTGTCCTGGTAACCACACCTCAAGATCTATTGTTTTAGCAGCAGAAAAACCAAGATCTCCTGTGCAAAGTGCCACTACTCTATGTGGCAACTCCAATGCCGTAAGAATATCCGAAGCGTTCTGCACCATCATCTCAAACACTTCATCGCTTTTTTGCGGATGTGCAATGGCGACCATTTCTACCTTGCTAAACTGATGCTGTCTTATAATCCCACGAGTATCTCGCCCCGCACTTCCTGCCTCTTTTCTAAAACACGGCGTGTACGCGGTCATAAGCTGAGGCAAATCTTTCTCCAACAAAATCTCATCATGATAGATATTGGTAAGTGGCACTTCGGCTGTTGGAATCAGATAGAGATTTTCCTCTTCGATCTTAAAAAGATCATCAGCAAACTTCGGAAGCTGTCCTGTGCCTTGTAGCATTGCACCGTTATTGACAAATGGCACCGAATACTCTTCAAAACCTTTTTTTGTATTGGTATCCAAAAAGAAATTGACCAAAGCCCGTTCCAATCTTGATCCTGCACCCTTCAATATAGAGAAGCGACTCTTCGCCAACTTCACGCCTCGCTCAAAATCTATCCAACCGCTTATCTCGGAGAGCTCCCAATGCTCTTTGGGTGCAAAGTCAAATACTTTTGGCTCAAGCACTTTACGCAACTCTACATTTTGCGTCTCATCTTCACCTACAAACACATCATCATCAGGAAAGTTTGGAATAGAGAGTGCTACTGACTCAAGTGCTATTTCAGCCTCTCTGGCTCTCTCTTGGAGTAAGGCTATTGTCTCTTTATTGGAATCTACTTTTGTTTTGAGTTCTGTAGTCTCTTTGCCCTCTTTTTTGTACTCTCCAAATGTCTTTGAGAGAGTATTTTGTTCTGCTTTTGCAGTTTCAAATGAACTATTTGCTTCTTTGAGTGCTAAAAAAAGTGTTTTGAGGGTTTCAAGCGTAGAGAGATTTACTCTTTTTTTTTGAAGTTTAAGAGATGACTCTTCGAAGTTGTTTTGGAGGTATTTGAGATCAATCATACATTTCACCTATCATAAAAATAGGTGAAATTATAATTAAACTACTAAAAAGTGGGGTTAAACCTTGCTTTTTTATTAAAATTCAGAAGAGACCATAATACGTTCACCATCAAGCCCTATCGTACACGAAGTTTTGTCGTTTGGTACTGTAGCTTTAAGGGTTACATAGGTACTACCATACGTTCCATAACAACTACGTGCATCATAGTCATTACTTGAGCCAATGTATGCTACGTTACAAGTCGTACCACTTGGTATATCAAACCCAAACTTCGCATTTCTGTAATGCTCTGGAGCATCTTTATGCCAAATCGTAAATGTAACGTTCGCTGATGCACCAGCACCTCCACCAACGCTATAGCTTGCTGGCACAGAAGTAAATCCAACACCTCTTAAAGTGTGTTTTACTGCCTCGCCTACTCTTGTTTTTTTGCCTGTATCGGGCTGAATACCGTCAAGATTGACCCAAACGAGAGCATCTTTCCCTGTCAAATGGTAGTCGTATTTATAATCCACAACGACTGTTCCTTCTAAATCAAGCTGATATGTTTCAGACGCAGCATTTCCAATCCACTCACGACCATCTTCTCTACAAAGATCTTGATAGTAGTTGTGACCGACTGCATAATAAAGACCATCACGGAAGATACCATAGTATTGATCTTCCAATGCCAAAGTGCGATTGTCAATTTTTGTAATATCCCATTTACCCATCGCTTCGTAGTTCTTTCTCTCACCAAATATCACGAGCTTATCGGTAAAATTACCTTCTGCATTGACATATCTAAATAAATTCTCACGACCAGCGGTAGTATCTTCAAAATGAGTAGTTGAAACATCGCCATCACCAAGATCATCAATCACACCATCTGCACTACCAGCATCAATCTCTGCTTTACCATAGAAAAGTCTTCTTGTTGCACTCGTCTCTTTGTTTGATGCTTCTTTGCCATCTACGGCGTATCCTACAATTGCTCCAAGTGAGATATTTGGTTGAGTATTAACCTCATTGCCATACTCGTCGGTAACAGAGATTGCCAACTTTTCGGTATATTTTGCTCTCTCTTTGTCTTGACTGGTACCCACATAAGAGATACTGATTGCAGACGGAGGACCCGAGAAAACTCTGACGTTGACAATCGTCGAAAGATTTTGCTCATCTCCGTTGGTGTCGATAAACTCCATTGCTACTTCAAGTGGCACAAGTCCTGAGAGTGTTTTGGACTTGAGGATAAACGAACTGTTATTTACAGTCGCGATAGAAAGAGTGTCAACCTCTATACCATTCTGTGTATTCAAAATCTGTGCAATTGTTCCATTTGCTGTAGTGACATCAATACGAGAGATACTCTCATTTTCAAGTGGCACTTCTTTGCCTGACGCATCTCTTGCTTTTAAAAGCACATTAAAAGTCTTCTCTTTGTTAGGAATTCCCATACTAAACTCACCACTGGTAATAATATCCAGCTCATAGTTACGAGAGATATGTGCAATCGCAGGCTGTTTATAGACGATTTTCATTGGTTGCTTGCCTTTATAATTTCCTTCGTGATAGAAGTAGAAAATACTGCTGTTGTCATCTTGATTAATGAGCGACTGAAGATTGCTAGGTCCAGTATAGGTGAATTTTGCAATACCCAATCCATCAATAGCTACAGAGTAGGCATTGAACTGCCCTACGTCGGTACCGTCAAGAACCTTTGAAGGGAGTTCAACCTTTACATTGCCTGTCGTATATGGAGCGATATCTTTAAAGACTTTGACTGATATCTCTACGGTTGCGGAGTTGCTATTGATCGTAATCACTCTTTGATTGGCTGGAATGACTACGATAGGCAATGTGATATCTTCTACGATTGTTTTGGTGGTATCTTCAAAATAAATAGAGGCTTGTGTCTGGATACGCAAACCAAGTTCCTCAAATTGCATTGTCAAGAACATTGTCGTGCCATTCACTTCGTCCAATGTTTCTGTTGCCATAAAGGTAAAGGTCGCATATCCCAATCCATCAGTTGTGACACTATAGTTACTAATCAAACTTCCGTTCTCGTCATCAAAAGCTTTCATCGAAACTGTTTTGCCTGCAATTGGAACGCCTTTGTAGATAAGCTGTGTTTTTATATCCTGCTTTTCACTTCCTCTATAAATCTTAATATCAGAGGTGTTGACAAACTCATACAGTGGCGAAGGAGTAATCGAAATCGTTACATTGGCTTCTGCATCAAATCCATTTTTATCTCTATATACCAATCTAAGCAGATAGTTACCTGCACTCAATGTATCTGGAGCAATATATTTAAATCTCGCATATCCGTCTGTGCCTGTCATCGCGGTTGCACTTTCGATTCGTCCCACTGATGATGGAATACTCGTAGCAGAAACGCTCTCACCCGAAACAGGTACGCCATTTTTGACCAACTGAACCGCAATCTCTTGGGTTTGAGCTGGATAATTTACAACAATATTATTTTGATTTGTCAAACTATACTCTGATACACCAGTCCCAGTCGTTTTGCTAGTCACATTCAAATCGATCGTAATATTTGCTTCTGCCGCAATCTTTCCGTTGGCGTCGATATAATAGACAGGGAAGGTAGTATTCACAATACGAGATGTTTCATTCGCATCAAGTGCTGGAGAGATATAGATGTATTCCGTATAACCATTCTTTTTTGTTTTTCCCTCATGGTTCTCTAATCGTCCATAATTTCTATCAATCGCTACAGGTAACACACAATCTACCGTTATAGTATCTGTTGAGCTACACGCTCTTACATCAATGACAGGGATACCATTTTTGACAAGCTGTATCTCTACACTGTTGTTTTCGTCACTAATAAATTGATTAGTGGTATATTTTGTGTTTGGTTTGATGAACTCAATCGCATTATTTTCGTCTCTCTCTCCAATAAGACTTTGGTTAGTGAGCTTATATCCTGACGTACTGATTTTTGGAGCGATAATAATCGTAATAGGTTTGGCGATCGTAATATCGTCTTCTGTAAATCGAATGCTTGCCGTGATATTTGCTACACCTGCAAACTCCACTGGTGCGGTATAGATAAATGTCGCTTTTCCTGATCCATCCGTGGTTGCTGTCGAAGAAGCAAATGCTCCATAGATTTGATCAATCGCAGTAATTTTTAAAGATTTACCTGCTACTCCTACGCCTGACTGATCAATAAGATACGCACTTACTTTTATCTTCTGCTCTGTGTTACTGACGATCACTGGAGTTGTCTCATACGCAATGGCATAGGCAAATGTTGCATTTATTCTTGTCACTTGAATATTTACTCTTTTTCTAATCTCTATTCCATACTCAGTGGTGTAAACAAACTCTACAGTTGTGTTGCCATCGGTCAATACATTTGGTGCAATATAATTGAACCTTGCATATCCATCACTTCCTGTTGTTGCAGAAATGTTTTCAAGTCTTCCAAATGCTGAAGAAATAGAAGTGGATTTAATAATCGCTCCTACTTGCGGGATACCTGCTTTTACAAGCTGAATTGCTATCTCTTTGCTCTGAGTTGCATAATTGATGGTGATATTGTTTTCGTTGGTCAACACTGGTGACACATCATCGATAAACCCTATTGTAACATTGGTCTCTTTGCTGTCTGTTGCATTTACAATACCGAAGGTGATATTGAAATCTTCCCCTCTTACTGCTGGTGCAAGATAGTTGAATACCACTTGACCATTTGCATTGGTGG
>DYPM01000032.1:5459-16234 GCA_020719895.1 Sulfurovum sp.
CTGCAGTAAGGTTCACTTCAGATGGGATGGCAACGAGGTTGTAGTTGGTTGTATTAATTGGTGTTACTACATTAGCAATAAAGTTGACTTTTACATCTGCTGTTCTTGCAACAGAAGCATTTACAACTTCGAATGTAATGACTTGGTTGCCTGCTGGTCTTACTGCTGGTGCAAGATAGTTGAATACCACTTGACCATTTGCATTGGTGGTTGCTGTGTAGCTGTTGAGTGTACCTTTGGCTGGGTCAAAGAAGTTTGCTTTGATTGCAACGTTAGCGACTGGTGCTTTGTTTTTAGTATCTTCAAGGAAGAGGCTCATTGCAACATCATTGATATCTGCAGTAAGGTTCACTTCAGATGGGATGGCAACGAGGTTGTAGTTGGTTGTATTTACTTCATCTGTCACATTAATATCAAAAGCGATCTCTCTTGAAGCAGAAATTTTTCCTTTCTCATCAATATAATAAACAGGCATTTTGAAGTTATATATTCCTGTCTTAGATGGTGCTTGATATTGATATGAAATATAACCATTTTTTGTAGTTGTGCCAATATTACTTGCCAATCGTCCATTGGATTCGACAATAAAAGACGGGATAACACAATCTACTGTGACGGTACTCTCTACTGTACCGCACGCCCTGGTATCAACAACAGGAATACCATTTTTAATCAATTGAATCTCAATAGGAAGTGTAGCTCCTTTTGCAACAATGCCCGAAAGATTGCTCTCATTCACAAAACGATACGCCGAAACAGTAGCTATAGGAGCAATTTTAATTTCTATTTTTTCAGAGATACGTATGCCACTCTCTTTGATATTCATATAAGCAATAATATTCTCTGCATTGGTGATATTGGCAGGAGATTTATAGTTAAATGTCACTTTTCCTGATGCGTCTGTAGTCGCTTTTGCTGGAGTGATTGAGCCATATTTTTGATCAATTGCACTGATAGAAACTTCTTTTCCTGAGACTCCCACACCATTTTTATCCAAAACATAACCGCTAATCTCTTCTTCTTGATTGGTGTGTGTCACGATAATTGGAGAGGTTATATAGGTTAGATTTGCGTCGAGTGGTTTGGTTTTGGCTTCAATAGAAATAGATACCATCTTTTTGATCTCTTTTCCATCATCTCCTTTAAATACCAATTCAATCAAATAAGTCGCATCTACAACAGGCAATGTTTCTAGAGCAATATAATTAAATCTTGCATATCCGTCTGAACCTGTAGTAACGGTTGAACTCTCAATTTTTCCATATTGTGAAGAGATGCTTTTTGCTGATATCACTTTACCTGAAACTGGAATTCCGCCTTTAATCAATTGGATGGCGATCTCTTTGGTTTGGGCTGGATAATTGATGGTGATATTGTTTTCATTGGTCAATTCATATTCGGTCGCTTCTGCTTGAGGCGTCTGAAAACCCAATGTGATAATTTTTTGAATACCAGAACTTGTCTCAGTAATAGTGATATTTTTTTCAGACAAACCAACTAAACTTTCAGGTGCAGTATAAATGAATTCTCCTATCCCTTGGGTATTTGTGGTAAGAGTGCTTTTGTCAAACGAACCATAATCTTTTCCCTCTACAGAAAGGCTTTCAATCTTTATTTCGCTACTTACGCCATAATTTTTAGAGTCTACGGTTGATATTTTAAATTTTTTTGATTCTCCCCCTACAGACACTATCACTTTTGGAGGAGTAACATTCATGGTAGCTACAGATGACCGTACTATTGATTTATTAAAATACATACGAACACTCTTGGAAATATTGCTATCTTTGATCGATATATTGAAATCAAATGCTTTTCCGTCTAACGCATCAAGATTATTTGGTGCTTGATAGATGAAAGTTGCAACGCCATTTGCGTTTGTACTTCCCTCATAATTTACCATCTTGCCGTAAGTAGGGTTGAAATACTCTACTAAAATTGATTTGGATTCAGTAGGACGATTTTTGTTATTTGCGACATAGACATTGATTGTCTTTGTCTCGCTCGCAGTCGTGATATTGAGATCGGTTGGAATCACTTGCATGGTGAGTATTGTAGGATTTGTTGTAGCAGGCTTTATCTGAATCTTAATCTCTTTAGTAGATATGATTTTATTGTTTGAGATATAACTTGCTTTTAATTCTGTAGATATCAAACCTTCAAGAGAGGATGGAGCAGTATATTTGAAGATTGCTTTTCCATTTGCTCCCGTAGTAGCTTGAGATGAAGCAATATCGCCATATCCTTTTTTTGGAGTCGAAATACTGACGCTTTTACCTGATACTCCAATATTGTTTTTATCCACCACCGTCATAGAAATATCTATCGTTTCGCCTGCTTGAGTGACTATGATAGTATTGTCTGCATTTATTAATGTAAGTATTTCTTCTTTTGTGGAGTCCTGATCTTCGGTCTGAGGCACATCTACGACTGCTATCGTTCCGATTTCTGTGAGTTGTACTGAGTAGAGTATTTTATCTTTGACTGTTTTGGTTGTATTCTCTTGCGTAATACTCATATCCCCAATCAGTCTATAAGATAGTGTCTTGCATGAAGACGCAACATTTCCTTTGATAGCAAGTGCAGTAGAGATACCTACATTACCAGAAAGAAGAATGGTGCTTGGAGTATAAATAGACTCAACACCACTACATCCATCAATCTGATACTTAAAGTTGCTAAGTTCTACATTGATTGAACTCCCTGCTTTTTTTGTAAAAACAAGAGATGTTTGGAAACTGGTATTATTGTCTCCAAAATTAAGATCTGATCCTTTTACAGTAAAAAATTCACTGCTAATACTATCAAGCTGGGTAGTCGAAGTTACATCTTTGCTACATCCTCCCAAAAAAATTGCAAACAGCAAAGTTAGAATATTAAGATATTTTTTCATTTTTTCTCCTATTAATAATTAAAATGCAAACCGAATACAACATCAGCAGAGTGATCAAAATTTTCCATTTGCGATGTAACCATATATCTATAACCCAAATCCAATGTAATCATTTGCGAAGCACTCCATATCATGCCGCCCTCGACCCCATAAAGAAACCCAGTATTTTCGTTTATAAAAGTACTCTCATAGTCTGCGTAGCTCGCATTAAGTCCAACATAAGGTGCAGGATTTAACCCCTTTTCTTTCCCATCATTAAGAAGTAAATAATCTATCGAAAAAATAAACTTTTCAAGATTTTGATCTGCTTTGCTATTATCATATTGACTATATGTCAACATCGTACGCCAAACAAGATTTTCTACTCCGACACGAAATCCTAATTCTTTATCATCGCTCTCATGATTGTTTTCAAAAAGTGTATCTCCTTGAATCTTACTATAGCCGAGTTCCAATCCCAAGAATCGTTTTCCCTCTGTGACATTAAGTCCAAATAATGCAGATGTTGTCGTAAGCGAAAGTGTTACCAACGCAACCATAACTTTTTTCATGCCAAAATCCTTTGTAGTTATATAGTGATCATTTAGAGCAGTTTGATTTGAACGTAGAATAGCACATCTAAGCAGAAAAAGAGATAAAAAGAAATCTACAAATCCGCTCTTTTTATATTCTCTTTGGTGGCATCAAGCCCAACGAGAGATAAACTGCAAGATGATTTGTTTTTTGTTTTTATTTCTTTAAGGATATGATAGCAAAAAGTCTAAAGGAGAAGTTATGGTACATCTTACAGCAGGGTTCAAGGCAGATCCAAAAATATTAGAGAACATTCCTGAACTTATCGTTGCTTACTACACATTACAGCCTTCAGTTGAGGATGCTACACAAAAAGTATCCTTTGGCACTTCAGGTCATAGAGGAAACGCTACAAAAAAAAGCTTCAACGAAGCACATATTTTTGCTATTACACAAGCGGTTTGCGAATATCGAAAAACCAACAATATCACAGGCACACTGTTTATCGGCAAAGACACGCACGCACTTTCGACTCCAGCTCAAATCAGTACATTACAAGTATGTGTCGCGAATGGTGTCAAAACAAAAATAGCACTCAACAATGGATACACGCCCACGCCACTCATCTCATTTACGATTTTGGAAGCCAATAAAAATAACAAAGAGATTTGTGATGGTATCGTCATTACGCCATCTCACAATCCTCCAAGCGATGGTGGATTCAAATACAATACGCCCAATGGTGGACCAGCGGACACTGACGTGACTGATGTTATTCAAAAACGTGCCAATGAGATTCTTGCCAATCATCTTGCTGATGTGAAAATAACTCCCGTATTTGATCTTTTTGCAAGTGGATATGTCGAAGAGTATGATTTTGTGACACCGTATGTTGAAGCGTTGGAGACTATTATTGATATGCGAAGTATCCAAAAAGCGAATCTTTTGATAGGCGTTGATCCTATGGGTGGATCAGGTATTGCTGTGTATGAAAAAATCAAAGAGTTTTATGGACTCAATATGGAGATTGTCAATCCTTATGTTGATCCTACTTTTGGATTTATGACTTGTGATCATGATGGCAAAATACGAATGGACTGCTCTTCGCCTTATGCTATGGCATCACTCATCAAACTCAAAGAGAAGTTTGATATTGCTTTTGGAAATGATCCCGATTTTGATCGGCATGGAATTGTGACTCCGAGTGTAGGTTTAATGAATCCAAATCACTACCTCTCTGTTGCCATTTGGTATCTTTTTTCATATCGCATTGAGTGGAACAAAACACTAAAAATAGGCAAAACATTGGTATCAAGCTCTATGATTGACCGCGTTGGAGAGTCTATCGCACGAGAGGTTGTCGAAGTGCCAGTTGGATTTAAATGGTTTGTTGATGGATTAATAAATGGCGAACTCGGTTTTGGTGGTGAAGAGAGTGCGGGTGCTTCATTTTTGCGAATGGACGGCTCTGTGTGGTCTACAGATAAGGATGGAATTATTCTCAATCTTTTAGCAGCAGAGATGACTGCAAAACTCAAAAAAGACCCTGGAGAACTTTATATAGATCTTGAAAACAGTTTTGGTAAATCTTATTATGCTCGTATTGATGCTGTAGCAACACCAGAACAAAAAAACAAACTCAAAAAACTCTCTCCCCAAGATATCACAAGCGATAGACTTGCCAAAGAAGAGATCATAGGAATTTTTACCCAAGCATCAGGAAATGGTAAAAGTATCGGTGGACTCAAAGTAACAACAAAAAACGGTTGGTTTGCTGCACGCCCCTCTGGAACTGAAGATGTTTATAAAATCTATGCAGAGAGTTTCATCAACGAAGAACATTTAGCGACGATTCAAAAAGAAGCACAAAATATGATAGATGCTGTTATTGGTCAATAAAAAAGAGGCTTCTATCAAAAGAAGTACTCTAACATAAAAATATAGTGGGAGATAAAATGAAAACAAGTTTTGTATTTCATATAATGATTGCATCAATCATACTTTTTTTTGTAGGTATCTTCTATCAAACACTACTCCAGTTACGATTTGATATTCACGAAGAGACACACAACCAATCACAACAGATATTCAAAGCCTTTTACGAACTCAAAAACTTAGAGTTGGAATTTTACTATGAAAAAAATGATGAATATATTGAAAAAATAAAACAATTCAAAGAAGAAAAAGAGGCTCTTTTATATACCGATTATTCAATGAAATTTCTCCTCATTAAAGTCTACTATCCACTTGAAAAAATAGAGATTCTTCAAGCCTATCAGAATCTTCTTTTAGAGTACCATCAATTGCTTGAACATATCATTTCTGACACCATCAAATTAGGTTTGACTCACAATGAAGGGTTGTATGGTAGCCTAAGAAGAGATGCACATACTGTTGAAAATATTGCAAAAAAGTATCAAGACGAAACACTAATGGTGCATCTTTTGATGATGAGAAGACACGAAAAAGATTATATGCTTCGAGGACTCAACGAATATGTAGAAAAATTCAAAGCCAAAGCAATTGAAACAACACACTACATAGAAACCTCATACGCAACCGATAGGCTTCCTCTCGAAAAGTCTCTATTAAATTATGTAAAAAATTTTGAGGCTTTTGTGGCTCTTTCTAACCGTATTGGCGAAACAAACCATTTGGGTTTACGTGCTGATGCAAAACAAATTCGTATTCACTTTGAAAATCTCGATAAAGTCACAACCCAAACTTATATCAAAGTAATAGAGTCGATACAAAAGACGATTTTTTGGATCAAAATATTGAATGTTATCAATCTTCTTGTGCTGATATTTTTGGTTTATTTGATAAAAAAAGAGATGATTTATCATCAAGAAAAAAATCCTCTCACAGGAATGAATGGCAATACAAAGATAAAAAGAAAGCTTCAAGAGTTGTTGAAATACAACGATGAAAGAGTTATTGCCTATTTTGATTTTGATAATTTCAAATCCTTTAATGACAAGTTTGGATTTAAAATTGGCGATGAAGCTATCGAATATTTTGCTTTAATTTTAAATCAAACACTTCATGATAAAAGATTTTTTTTAGGACATATCGGAGGAGATGATTTTATTATGATTTCCAAAAATGCCTCTTTCGAAATATGTTTAGAGAAGATAGAAGAATCAATCAACAAATTAAAACTTTTTGGAGAAAAATACTACACACAACAAGAAAGAGAAAAAGGATTTATTTTTCAAAAAGACAGGTATGGCATTGAACGTCAAATGCCACTTTTGGGTGTCAGCGTGGCAATTGTCCATCTTCAAAAAGAGACAAAAATTGAATCTATCGATACACTCTCAGCCTATATTTCAGAACTTAAGCTCAAGTCAAAAGAAAATGGCATTGCCATTCAACATCTTTAGAAATGTATCACTTTACGAATTCCTTCTTCTAAAGTTATTTTTTCGATACGACGAATCTCTTGATCATACGCTTCAAATGTTAGCGTCTCTTTTAAAATCTCTTTTTGGAGGATAATCTCACCGCCATCAAGTTCAGAGTTTACCCAATGCACGCTTACGCCACCTTCTAAGTGACTGTCGTCATAACTTCGTTCTATAGCATGAAGTCCTTTGTGGCGAGGAAGAAGAGAGGGATGAAGATTGATCGCTTTGAGTTGTTCTGTAAAAACAGACGTAAGTATCCGCATAAAACCAGCAAGCACGACGAGCGTCACTTCGTAATGGCTTAGTCGCTCCACCACAGCCTGATCAAATGCTTCTCTTGTCTCAAAAAGTTTAGAATCTACAATCTCAAGAGGAATAGCATAGCGATGGGCTATTTCTATCCCTTTGGCGTTTGGATTATTGGTGAGCGCAACGGCAATTTGAAGCTCATGATTGTGCATCGTATTGGCAATATGTGCAAAGTTGCTTCCTGTACCACTAAAAAGAATGGCTATTTTTTTCATCTGTTCTCGCTTTTTGATTTGATGCTACTCCATACAAACAAGTTCGTTGAAAGTAGCAAGGCGTAATTATAAACTCAAAGAGTGGAAAAAAGCTCTTTTTCCATCTCCTCGATACGCACCACTCTATTCTCCTCAAGTGATCTCACGTGTGCGAAGGTTGCAAGTGTGGTATTGATGAGCGATTCAAGAGAAATAAGATTGTGTTTGGAGGATTTAATATTCTCCACAAAGCTCATCATCTCCTCTTTGTGTCCTTTGTTTTGAGACCATTTTTTGATGCCATTTGCACCATAACCGTTCACTTTTTTGTAGTTGTCAAGTTCGAACACTTTGCCCTCACAAAAGAGACTCATCTGCTCTTTGGGGTATGACTTATTGCCGTTTGCAAGATAGCTCAATGTGCCTATCGAGCCGTCTTTAAACACAAGATTGACAATCACATTGTCATTTTGAATCGGCAATGTCTTGTCGCTATCAAGTGCGATACTTTGCACCGATACCACATCGCTTTGTGCCAAAAACGCCATCGTATCAATGAAGTGACAACCTTCGCCAATCATCCGACCGCCACCCGTAAGTGGATCATGCACCCAATGTGTTTTGGGAATTACACCTGCGTTGATTGTCATATTCATCGCAATGCCACCGCTTCGCCCTTTGATTTGTCGATAGATATCCTGCACAAAAATGGAAAAACGTCGATTGAAACCCACCATCAACTTAGGAAGGCGATTCTCATTTGCCAATCGCCGACAACACTTCACTATGTCTGCAAGTTGCTCCATCGTGACTGCCAATGGTTTTTCTACAAATACATTTTTACCCGCCTCCAGCGCTTCGATAGTGAGTTTGGCGTGACTTCCATGTCGTGTCGTGATAAAAACTGTATTGATAGCCGTATCCTCAAGCAATTTTTTATAATCAGTAGTACTGTAACCAAAGCCAAACTTTTTGGCAGCAAGTCCACTTGAAAGCCCTTTAGCACTGGAGATGCCGATAAGTTTCACATCGAAGACCTTAAGAATGGGCAACATCACCAACTTCGTAAAATTCCCTGCACCAATGACACCTATACCAACCTCACTTGCCATTTGATTTTGATTTGACAATGGAAGCAATATTTTATCTTCCATATTGATTTTTATTTCGTTTGGATACTCCAACACCACGCCCAACGCATCGCGGTTATTGAGAATTTCATTGTACGCCTTAGGTGCTTGCTCAAACGGATAAGCGTGCGTGACAAAATGACCAAAGTCTATACTTCTGTTTGCAAGGAGTTGCAATATGGCTTGAAAGTTTCGATTTTGTGTCCAACGCACATAACCGATAGGATAATCAATCCCCTTCTCTTCATACGTCATATCATATCGCCCAGGACCATATGAGCTTGAGATATAAAAAGCGATCTCTTTGAGATAAAACGGCGGACGAGGAATATCCATCCCTATCGCACCCACTGCAACAATACGCCCTTTTTTACGCGTCACCTCTGCTGCTTGCTCCAAAGGAGTGTTCGATTTTGTCGCAGCTGTGATGATCACACCATCTACGCCAATCTCATTTGTGTGACGAGAAACGAAGGCTATCGGATCTTCGCCATTTACAGGATTGAGTGCAACAAAGCCTTGCGAACGTGCCAAATCCACTTTGCCTTGATCTATATCTACACCAATCGCTTCGCATCCATTCGCTCGCAACAGTGCCATTGTAATCTGACCAATCAATCCAAGCCCTATCACGACGACACTCTCGCCAAGTGTCGGTGCAAAAAGTCGAATTCCCTGCAACGCAATCGAAGCAATCACCGTAAAAGAAGCCTGCTCAAACGAGACACCGTCGGGAATTTTAGCCACTAAGTTTTTGCCGACAACAACAATCTCACCATGCGAACCGTTTGAGACCACTCTATCACCAACCTTAAACTCACTTACACCACTTCCAACTTCCAAAACTGTCCCAGCATTGCAATACCCCAAAGGCATCGGCTCACCAAGTTTGGCAAACACCGCCTCCATCGTAGGCATCAAACCGTCTGTTTTGATCTTATCAAGCACCATTTTGACTTTGTCGGGTTGCTGTTTGGCTTTTTGTAGGTACGAACTTCTCCCAAACTCAAGCAACATCCGCTCTGTACCAGGAGAGATAAGACTTCTCTCTGTTTTTATCAGCACTTCATTTTGTCCACAGCTTGGAAGCGGTATCTCTTCGAGTAAAATTTCGCCATTTTTGAGGTCTTGCAGGAGTTGTTTCATATTCTATTTTCCTTTTTTAGTTTTTTTAATCATCTCTATGCATCTGCCCAAACAAACTTCGTTTTTTCATTTTTAAAAATGGCTTTTCTACCAAAAAGTAACTAAGAACGCCACAAATCAAAGAGAGAACCAAAACCATCATAAGGTTTTGCACTTCTCCCAACATCCCTTTTTCAACCATCACATTCACAATAAGCATATGGTAGATATATACTCCGTATGTAAAGTCGTTGTTTCCTACTATTTTACTACTCAAAGACCTGTATGAAAATGCAAATGAAAATATAAATGCCAAAAATACTACTTGCCTCACAACATCATAAAAGAACAGATCAACTTCAATCAAACATATAAAAAAATAAAGCCCTAAAAAAAGAAGTACTTTATTTTCTATATACGTGATCAATTTGTCTCTATATTTATACATAGCAATACCAAATAAAAAATAAAACAGATAAGGCAATATACTTGATTTTATAAGCTTTTCATAGATAAGCATATTTGAACTAAGCCCATGGATATAATAATAAAATCCAAAAGAAAAAAACAACAATACAGCAAATCTTTTGAAAAAATCTTTTTGTAAAAACATATAAAGCAGTGGCAATATCATATAAAAACAAAGTTCTACTGAGATAGTCCAAAGCGATCCGTTGATAACTCCTACTCCAAAATCTCTAATAAATTCAGGATTATAAAACTGAAAAAAGCTAAGCTGTGCAACCATCCACGGAATCACATCCATCACGCCTACTCCATTAAGTTGCCCAAAATACCAAAGTATCATAAGCCCTATCAAAAAGCTTACATAAAGTCCAGGAAATATCCTTAAGGCTCTATTTTTTGTGTACTCTTTTAAGCTATGATTTTTTTCATAACTCATCGTGATAAGATAGCCACTTATAAGAAAAAATATCGGTACACCAGGAAAATATGCTATGAGTTTATTTATAAAAAATACTGTTTCATTTGCGATATGTAGGTGTTCTACTGTATGTGTATAAACCACTTGGAGTGCTGCTAATAATCTTAAAAGATTGAAGTTGTTATATGTAATACTACTCACTCAAAACCTCATTATATAAATCTAAAACTTTCTGTCCATAATGGATATACTCATATTCAAACTCTTGTTTATTTTCCAAATCCATACTCGCTCACTACGCAATTTTTTCTCTAT
>DYPM01000033.1 GCA_020719895.1 Sulfurovum sp.
TACAAGTTTGCTAAAGCTTTGCCTTTGGCAAGAAAGGAGTCATTTTGACTCCTTAAAAAGTTCTTTTGGAACTCCATCATTTTTTAAAAAAAAGCCCAATGCATTGTTTTGCAACCGCAAGTACTACTATAACATTAACAAAGAAGATTTACGGATTGGTATTTTTTGAAGAGCAGAATTATAGCTTATAATAGTAAAAATAAAGTATAATTTTGTCTTAACTTAACTAATGTTACGCACTCAAACGAACAAGTTCGTTTGAGTGGCAGGGACACAAGTCCCCTAAAGCTACGAAAAACGAGTTTTTCGAGATTTATAGAGGTTTTACGCACTTTTTTACAAAAGTATGTAAGGTCAGTTGAGTCAAAAACCACAAGGAATTAGTTATGAAACTTAAATTAGCCAAAACAACTTTGAGCAACAAACCAAAAGTTGTAGAGCTTTCCAAACTCGAAGAGGAGATTGGTTTGCAATCAATTTTATATTTTGATCAAGAGAATTCCCATAAAGAGATCAAAGAGATGGCGGAGTATTTTAGATCTAAAGGCTACTCGGTCTATTTGCGTGATGTCAAATATGGTCTAGATCAAGGAGAGTCTCTCTATGAAGCACACATTATCGCCTAATAGTTTTTTATCGCTGTGATGTCAAAAAAACTTTTTATCGAAACTCTTGGATGCGGAATGAATGTTCGTGATAGCGAACATATCATAGCAGAGCTAAACCGCAAAGAGCCATACACTCTCACACAAACAATCGAAGACGCAGATCTTATCATTATCAATACTTGTTCCGTACGAGAAAAACCTGTCGCCAAGCTTTTTAGCGAAATTGGGATTTTTAATAAACGCAAAAAAGAAGGTGCCAAAATCGGCGTTACAGGATGCACTGCTTCACATTTGGGAGAGGAGATTATCAAAAGAGCTCCTTCGGTAGATTTTGTGTTGGGAGCTAGAAATGTATCGAAAATCACTCAAGTTGTAGATCAAAAACACGCCGTAGAGATTGCGATAGATTATGATGAGAGCAGTTATGAGTTTGGCGAATATCGTACCAATCCATATCGAGCTATGGTCAATATCTCCATTGGATGTGACAAACAATGCACCTTTTGTATCGTTCCAGCAACACGTGGCGAAGAGATCTCTATACCTTCATATTTGATTTTTCAAGAGATCTCCAAAGCAGTCGCAAGCGGTGCCAAAGAGGTGATGTTGCTTGGTCAAAATGTCAATAATTATGGCAGACAATTTGGAAACAATGAAGAGAAGATAAATTTCACCAAGCTTCTTCAGAAAATCTCTACTATTGATGGATTGGAGCGTATCCGTTTTACTTCGCCACATCCACTTCATATGGATGATACGTTTTTGGAGGAGTTTGCTCACAATCCAAAGCTATGCAAACAGATTCATGTGCCACTTCAAAGTGGATCAACAGCGATACTTCAAGCAATGAAACGTGGCTACACCAAGGAGAGTTTTCTCAATCGTTGTGAAAAAATACGCAGATTGTCTCCTGAGGCGACTATTTCGACTGATATTATTGTCGGATTTCCAGGAGAGAGTGAACAAGATTTTGAAGACACGATGGAAGTCGTAGAGCGTGTTGGTTTTGAACAGATCTTTTCGTTTAAATACTCACCACGACCACAAACCCAAGCCCAACACTTCAAAAATATGATTTCAGATGAGATTACTACAGCACGACTCCAACGACTCCAATCGCGTCATCTTGAGATGTTGGTCGCACAGATGGATGCACAGATTGGCTCTTTTTGTCAAGTCTATTTTGACGAACTCAAACCCAACAGAAGAGTTGCAGGACGATGCGATAATGGAAGATTGGTTTTTGTAGAGGGAAGTGAAGCGTTACTTGGCAAAGTCCTCACTGTCAAAATTACTCACGCCACACGCACAGCACTTGAAGGAGTCGTATGGGAATGAAAAATATCAGTCGTGCTATTGCCAAAGTGATCGTACCAGCACTTGGTTATTTGGTAATGCGGTTTTACTGGTACACCTCTTCAAAAAAATTTGTGATTGAAGGAGAGATTCCTACTACACAGTGCGTCGTGGCATTTTGGCATGGCGAGCTTTTGCTTTCACCGCAAGCGTATCGTCATCTTCATCGTTCTCAACTCTCATCTGCGATCATCTCTCGTCATTTTGATGGAGAGATGATTGCACGAATTTTGCAGTTTTTTGGCATACGACCACTTCGAGGTTCTACTTCAAAAGGAGCCAAACAAGTACTTCTTGAAGCATTTCGAGCGATTAAAAAAGGCGAAGATGTATTGGTCACTCCAGATGGACCACGAGGACCACGACACTCTACTGGAGATGGTGCAGTCGCATTGGCACGCAAAACAAACAATCCTATTATGACCGTCAATTTTACTGCAAGTTCCTATTGGCAACTCAAAAGTTGGGATCACTTTGTAATACCGAAGCCTTTTTGCTCTATCACTTTTTATATCAAAATCATAGAACTTTCTACGATGGAGAGTGAAGAGGCAAAAGAGTTTTTGAGAAACAAGATGCTCTCCAATACCATTTTATGAAAAAAGAAATAGCAGAATTTATAGAACTTTTTTTGTCGTACATTGTAGATATTCGAGGATATTCCAAAGCGACTGCGATCACTTATCAAGATGGACTTTATCAGATGATAGAGAGTTCTCATCTTTATCAAGAGGGAGAGGTTTGGGTATTTGATATTACGCCATATCGCTTCAAAATCGCCCAAAAAAGCCGTCGAACGATTCACACTCGACTCACTGCAATTCACGCTTTTGCACACTATCTCGAAAACCAGCATCATAAAAATATTCGACTTCTTAACGCAACATGGATCAAGGTCCCCAAAGGATTACCCAAACCAATAGATCAACACTATATCAATGAAGTACTAGAGAACTCAACTCCTCAAGAGAGACTTTTGCTTGCGATGTTGTATGGTTTGGGATTACGAATTTCAGAGTTGAGTAGTTTACGACTTGACCAAATCCAAAAAGAGTGGGTGACAGTCCATGGCAAAGGAGATAAGACGCGACAAATTCCACTCCTCGAAATCATTCATCATCAAATTGAAATCTATCGCCAAAACCACACACCTCAACACTATCTTTTTGAAAAAAATGCACTTCCACTCAACACCGCACAGTTACGCTATCGACTCATCAAACTCTTCAAAACGCACGGCATCAAAGCCACTCCACACCAACTTCGTCACTCTTTTGCAACACATCTACTTCAAGAAGGAGCACGTATCGCTGATGTGAGCGAACTGTTAGGACACAGCACTATGGCAACGACACAAATCTACACCAAACTCGGTTCAACCCAAAAGATGGAAGCGTATATGAATGCTCATCCTTTGGCAAAAAAACATTCATAATTTAAGGTCAGTTAAAATAACTAACAAAAAGACATTTTGTTATAATTGGCGAATTCGCCTACAGGACTTAATGATGTTTTATAAATTTCGACTTTATCATATTGTTATTGTTAGTATTGTGTCGGCGATTTTATTTTCGATGGGATTTTATGTGACACATCTTTATGAAATTGAGAAAAAAAGGCTCCATGATGAAATGCTTAGCAATGTTCAAATGACACTCAATTCACTCCAAAAAAGTATTCTCCATTTTATCGAAGCGTATGAAGTGCAGGAGTATGAGATGGTCATCGCTAATGAAATGAGGCATAAAGATTTTTCTGCGATTGTTGTGAATGGTCTCAATCTCGCAAATATTTTGGGGGAATCGTCACACTATAGAGGGAAAATACAACAAATCAATGCAAAAATAGAAGATTTTGACCCTAAAAATCCAACACATCGTCAATTACTTTTAGATGCCTACTTTTCAAAGCAAACTACGATTACTATAGAAAATAAAGCCATCGCGACAATCACCATCTATGCTACAGACTTTTATATTCATCAAGCGTTGCGTATTTTTTTGACAGAAAGCATCATTGCAATTTTGCTTTTTTCAGCACTCATTGCAGGAATACTATTTGTATTGCTCACCTATTTTGTTATAAAGCCATTAAATCAAATTATTATGCAACTTATCCATCGCGACGACCACAATGCCATTTCGCCATACAAAATTGAAGAGAACAGTATTTATGAGTTTTCTGCACTCTCTCAAGCAATTCACGATTACATCAAAAGAGAGAAAGAGTACCACTCCGCATTGCGATTAGAGCAAGAGATTTTCAGGATTGCTATTGAAGGAATTCAAGATGGCGTTTGGGATTGGAATCTTGTGAGCAATACAGTATTTTTTTCTCGTCAATGGAAAGAGATGTTGGGATATCGTGAAGATGAGATAGGAAATCATTTTGAAGAGTGGTCAAAAAGAATACACCCAGATGACCTCAAAAGTACAATGAAGCTACTTCAATCTCATCTTGATGGCGAAACCCAAAGATACGAAAGCAAATACCGACTCCAACACAAAGATGGAAGTTGGAAGTGGATTTTTGCACGAAGCAAAGCGTTGTTTGATGAAAATAAAAAAGCTTTGAGAGTCATTGGTGTGCTTATGGACATCTCGCGACAAGTAGCACACGAAAAAGCACTTGATTATAGTGCCAAACATGATCCACTAACAGCACTTCCCAATCGACTCTTTTTTGAAGAACTTTTAGAGAAAATGCTCATAGATGTATTCAAAAATAATACAAAAGTAGCACTATTTTATTTGGATTTGGATGGATTTAAAGAGATTAATGACACCTACGGTCATAATATTGGAGATGAGGTTTTGATCAAATCAAGCCAAAGAATGTCATATGCATTACGTTATGGCGATATTATTGCAAGACTCGGCGGAGATGAGTTTGTGATAGCGATTGGTAATGTTATCAGCAAAGAAGATATCATAATAGTGCTAAAACAACTTTTGAAAGATATCAATGAGCCTATCTTTATAGAAAAAATTCACTCCACGGTACGCATTTCGGTGAGTATTGGCGTGAGTTTATGTAGCGAAAAGAAAAAGATAGACACTGTGGCACTATTGCGTCAAGCAGATCAAGCGATGTATTCTGCCAAAAATAGTGGAAAAAATCAGTATCAATTTTCACCCTCTTTTGATTCTGCTCTATTTTGATTTCAAAAACATTATTGTTTGATTATTCTATTTTCTGCTCAAACACTTCGTAATGTTTACATTTGAGCATCTCTATTTTTTCGCACGCTTCTTTGAAAAGTAGCCAATGGCTCATCTTTGGCGTGCAATGCGATTTATGTCTCTCGTACGCACTTATTGTCGTTTGGGCTTTTTTGGCAAAATTATTTTTATTGCGTTTGATATGTTCAAAAGCGATCGCTGCATTGATAAGTCCTCTAAGAAGAGAGTGCGGTGAAGCATTGGCAAGTCGCAACGGACGCCATGCTTCTTCAAGTACTTCATGTGCTTCAAAATAAAATTCATCCTCTAAAAGCCGAAGATACTCTCTTAAAGCACCCTCTAAATCATTGTTCACAGCAAGCACAAGTCGGCTCCAAAATTGGTGTATAATCCAAAAATATACCATATTGCAAAGCAAAAACCATGAAACCTCAACAGAAAGAAATAATTCGACAACAAATAGAAAATGAAATTGCCACACTCCAAACGCAGATTGCAAAAGTAGAAGAGAGACTTCATCCTTCTGATTTGGATTGTTGTTTGGATGATATTACGCGAAGCGAAGTGTTTGTTGAACAAGAAGTGGATGCTAAAATACTGGAAAGCTTCAAACGACATCTTTCACAACTCCTCATCGCTCTCTTTCGCATTGACTCTCTATCCTTTGGAATCTGTATCGAGTGTGAAGAGGAGATTGCTTTTGAGCGGATGCGATTACGTCCAGAAAGCGTCAGATGTGTGGCGTGTAGCCGATAATCAGCTATGCATTATGGGAACCTCTAAAAACATAGATTGCTTCACTTCGTTCGCAATGACAAATCCCGTCATTGCGAGGCTTTGTAAAAGCCGAAGCAATCCAAAATATAGTTTTTAGAGATTCCCTATGGTAAAAATAGGGAACATATTAGAGATGATGAAGAGAGATTTGATATATAGTCGAGCATTTACCACATTCCAAAGTCCCCCAACTCCGTAATACTTTATCAGTGCGATATATCGCTATCTGCCTCGATACACTACACGCCAAAAGAAGAATTTCGTTTCACCAAAAAACATCATTTCGTCTCAAGCACCGCACCAGAGCTTGCGTTTGTTACAAGCGTGCGGTATTGTCTGAGCCATCTGCTTTTGAGTGGCTTGACAATCGGCTCAAACGTCGCCCTTCGTTTTGCAATCTCTTCATCAGAAAGATTGACTTGCAAGATATACTGATCTACGTCGATATGAATCTCATCGCCATCTTTGAGTAGCCCAATCATTCCGCCTTCCGCTGCTTCAGGACTCACGTGTCCGATACTTGCACCTCGCGTAGCACCTGAAAATCTTCCGTCGGTAATCAATGCTACTTTATCTCCAAGTCCCATTCCCATAATCAAACTCGTAGGACTAAGCATTTCTTGCATTCCAGGACCGCCTTTTGGTCCTTCGTAGCGTATCACCACCACATCGCCCGCTTTGACTTTGCCGTGAATAATTCCTTTGATCGCATCATCTTGTGAATCAAAACAGACCGCTTTGCCTGTAAAAACCCTCTCGCCTATGATTCCTGCTGTTTTGATCACTGCACCTTGCTTGGCAAGATTGCCATACAAAATCGCCAAACCACCAACAGCGGAGTAAGGATTGTCGATAGTGTGGATAATCGTCGTATCAAGAATCTCTGTATCTTTGATTTTTTCATAGAGAGTTTCGCCTCCAATTGTGAGGTTGTCAAACAAAATACCATCACCACGTTTTTTCATCTCGTGCATGACTGCATTGACACCGCCTGCTCTATTGATATCTTCCATATGAACAGTAGAGAGTGACGGAGAGATTTTAGCGATGTGAGAGACGCGTTTACTAATCGTATTGATATCTTCAAGATTGAAATTCACCTCCGCCTCTTTGGCAATTGCCAACATATGAAGCACTGTGTTGGAGCTTCCACCCATTGCCATATCGACTGCAAAAGCATTTTTGACTGCATTTTCGTTGAGGATATTGCACATTTTAAACTTCTCTTGCTCTGCTTGTTCCATTTTGGCGATTTCACAGATGCGTCGTGCTGCTTTTTTGAAAAGTTCGGTACGTTCGGGCGTCAATGCCAAAATCGTACCGTTCCCTGACAATGCGATTCCCATCGCTTCCATCAAAGTGTTCATAGAGTTTGCTGTAAACATCCCCGAGCAACTTCCCGCACCAGGACACGCATTGCATTCGATATCATAAAGCTCCTCGTCGCTCATATCTCCTGTTTCGTGTTTGCCAACTGCTTCAAATGCTGTCGCAAGATCAATCGGTTTACCCTCTTTTGTATGTCCTTTTTGCATAGGTCCGCCTGAGACAAAAACCGTTGGTACATTGACGCGTAACGCTCCCATGATCATTCCTGGTACGATTTTGTCACAGTTGGGAATGGCTATCATCGCATCAAGCTTATGAGCGTTCATTACCGTTTCGATTGAGTTGGCGATAATCTCACGACTCGGAAGAGAGTAGAGCATTCCATCGTGTCCCATGGCGATACCGTCATCTACGCCAATCGTGTTAAACTCAAATGGCACACATCCGTTGGCTCGAATCTCTGCTTTGATGATTTCAGCGACTTTGTTGAGAAAAAAATGCCCTGGAATAATCTCAATAAAAGAGTTTGCCACACCGATAAATGGTTTCGCAAAATCCTCCTCTTTGACACCTGTCGCACGGAGTAGACTGCGATGAGGAACTCTCGAAAACCCTTCTTTTATTTCATTGCTTCTCATTTTTATTCCTTAAAAATAGTTTTGTGTTTATTGTGATTTTGAATTGATTATAACACCTTGCACCACAAAAAAAGGAAAAAATAGAAAAAAGTCATTTTTTGTAAACAAAATGTGCTATAACTATTTACATTTAAATTTTTATTTGCTATAATCTCCTTCCAAAAATTGATGAATTTTAAAATCATCAAAAATTTGGTTTGGAGTGCGGGCGTAGCTCAGGGGTAGAGCACAACCTTGCCAAGGTTGGGGTCGAGGGTTCGAATCCCTTCGCCCGCTCCATAGTCTTCCCAAAACATGAGCGTCACTCATTATCAAATCCTGAGCAATCTACCACTTGATTCAGAGCTATAGATAGTGAAGATAAATTTTATAGACATAATGATATTTGGTGTCCAATTAGGCCCGGGTGGTGAAATCGGTAGACACAGGGGACTTAAAATCCCCCGGTCATTGCGACCGTACCGGTTCGAGTCCGGTCCCGGGCACCAGTTTTTAGCAGAATAAAGATAAGTCTTTTTTGATGGCGCTATCGCCAAGCGGTAAGGCCGCAGCCTGCAAAGCTGCTATCCCCGGTTCGATTCCGGGTGGCGCCTCCACGTTTAAGTCAATTTATTTTTGATGTGCTAAAACCACAATTTTTCCACGAGAGATGGTAGAGCGGTTGAATACACCGGTTTTGAAAACCGGCGAGGGTAATACCTCCGGGGGTTCGAATCCCCCTCTCTCGGCCACAAAAAATCACTCAATCTCTTCTTTCATTTTTAACTCTATTTTTCAAATAAATCTTAAAACACAAACAGCAATTACTTTTTATAATCATTTTTTGTGGGATAGATAAGAGGTTTTACTCACTTTTTGCAAAAGCATATAAGGTCATTTTTTGGTTTCAAAATAATTTTTGCTTTGGTTATAATTGCACCAAAAAAGGTTTTTTGGTGCAAAAGCGTGATGCTCTCTCTTTTTTATCAACGGTGATGCTCTATCTTCTATTTGTAGGTGTTTATCTGTTGCTATTTTCTCGCCATACACTCTCCGTTGCAGACAATGTCGCCAAAACAGAAATGATAGAGTTAAGCCTACAAGAGTATCAACCTACTGTCGAAGAACCAATAATAGAAGAAGAGAGTGTTGAGCCAAAACCTATAGTAGAAAAACCTATCGAAGAGAAGCTTATAGAAAAGCCTATAGTAGAGAAGCCCATTCTCAAGCCGACACCGACACCAAAACCTCAATTGCTAAAACCAAAACCAAAAATAAAACCCAAAAAAAAGCTAAAAACAAAGCCAATAGCACAAAAAAAACCCATATCTCCAAAACCCTCACAAACTTCCCAACAGAGCAATAAGGCACAACAATCAACAGCAAAAGAGAAAAATAGATTTTTTGCTCAAATCCGTGCCAAAATAGACAAATATAAAACCTATCCTCGCAATGCGATACGCCGTGGAATGGAAGGTGGTGTGAGGGTGAGTTTTGTGATTTTGCCTGATGGAAATGTCGCCGATATTGTGATTGATGGATCAGATATTTTTCATACTTCTATCAAAAATGCTATTGGAAGAGCATTTCCCATCTCAGTCAAAGACTCTCCTGTTTCGTTGCCCGAATCGGTGAGTTTCACTATCTTCTTTAAGCTTCGCTAAAGACCTCTTAACACCAATTTAGCACTCTTTTGTAATACTCACTTCAAACTTTAATTTGGAGTGATTATGAACAAAACAATTACCATTTCTACTCTTGCTACAGCACTGCTCTACGCTACACCTGTTTGTCTTGTGCCAATTCATGTTGAGACTAAACTTGATAGTCAAGTGATTGAAGATGTTTGCACAGAAGAGATTAAATCTGCTGATTTAGGAGAAGCTCTCTTTAGAGCCTCTCCGTCGGTTTCTCTTGTAAGACGCTCAGGTATTTCTAATGATATTATTGTACGTGGGCAAAAAAAAGACAATATCAATGTGACTATTGATGGTGCAAAAATATATGGAGCGTGTCCAAATCGAATGGATCCGCCGATTTCACATATTGCTACCAATGCAGTCGATACTATTGAAATCAATGAAGGTCCTTTTGATGTAGAGGATTTTGGTGTATTGAGCGGTGATGTAAAAGTACATACACTCAAGCCCACCAAAGAGACAAGTGGTGAGGCTGGAGTAAATTTCGGGAGTTTTGGATATCAAAAAGTCTATTTTAATGCAAGCGGAGGCACGGATACTTTTAGAGTCATAGTCGGAGCTTCAGCCGAAAAAGCAGAGCAGTATAGAGACGGTGATGGAAATAATTTCGTACAACAACAAGATCTCTACATAGAAAAGAATCTCAATGGCAAACCCTCAAATGACAACAAACTCAAAGGACTCGCATATCTTCCAAACGAACGTGACGCAGACGCTTTTGCCAAAAAAACAGTAACCACAAAACTATTTTGGGAGATTGTCAAAAACCATGAAATAAATATGGGATATACAGCAAACCGAAGCGATGATATTCTCTATCCAAGCACACCAATGGATGCCAACTACGACGACAGCGATATCTATACATTTGGATACAGTGCTAAAGAACTTGGAGTATTTTCAAAAACACTCACTTTTGATCTCTATCAAACCAAAGTAGATCATCCGATGTCAAACCGTTACCGAAAAGCATCAGAAAAAAATCCAATGACTCACGCACTTACCACCAAAGTGAACGGAGTCAAACTCAAAAACAGTTTTGAAATTGCAAATCATATGCTCAAAACAGGTATTGACTACAGCCTAAGAAACTGGGACGGAAACTACGAAATGCCAAATGGCAAAAAAACCAACAGTATTTGGGACGTTGATACCAAAAATATCGGTTTTTTTGTCAATGATACTGTTCAAATCCAAAAGTGGGAGTTTGATACAGGTGCAAGAGTGGACGCAACTACCATTTCAACCAAAGATCCAAAATTTGACGACATAGAACTTGATGGTGTAAGCGGAAACAGTGTCGTAAGCTATCACGCAGATAGTACCACACGTTATTTTGTCGGAGCAGGACACTCAAATCGTGTTCCTGATGCAAGAGAACTCTATCTTTATGACAAAAACAGCTCCATTCGTATCGGAAATCCAACGCTCAAAAAAATCACCAACACAGAGATTGATGTGGGAGTCCAAAAACACTACACTAATGCGACAATCAAAGCCAAACTTTTTTATAGTATGCTCAATGATTTTATTCTTTACAATGCCACAACAAATCATTTTGAAAATGCCGATGCGTGGATTTGGGGGCTTGATGTCAGTGGAAACTACAACTTTAGCGATGCGTTTTGGTTTACTTTAGGTCTTGCCAAACAAAAAGGAGAAAAGAAAAATCCACTCGCAAAACAAACTGATGTAGATTTGCCTGAAATTCCTCCTTTCAAAATTACAATGGCATTTAATTATCAGGTCACAGCCAATCTGTTGTTTGGTGCAGAGATGATAGCAGCAGACAAGTGGGAGCATTTTGATATTGATAACGGCGAACAGGCGTTGGATGCGTATGGTGTACTAAATCTCAAAGCAACACAATCATTTGATAGTGGAATAGAGTGGAGTGTTGGCATAGACAATCTCTTTGATAGTACTTACGCTCTCTCCAACACTTATGAGGATTTGACACTCATTAGTGGCGGTGGCGATGTGATGTTGATGAATGAATCCAGGCGTTATCTCTACACACAGCTCAAATATCGATTTTAATAATAGAGTTCTTGCAGAACTCAAAATAACGCCTAATGAACGTTATGGATTGTCTTTTGAAAGGAAACTTGCCATTTAGGCAACTTTCCTTTCAAAAGATTGCTAACGCTAAGTTGTCTTCGTGCATGAGAGTTCACGCACTTCGTTATTAGACTTCTTGTTTTGCAATAAGTCTCGCATAAAAGACATAATAAGCATCTGTTTTGTCGTCAATATAAGGAATATAACTCTTTTTTATCCTTTCTTAGCTATACTTCGGTCTATTTCAAACACAATTAAGGAGAAATCAAATGGCACTATTTGATGAAGTAAGAGATGTTGTAGTCGAACAACTAAACGTAAGCCCAGATGAAGTAAAAGAGGATTCTAAATTTGTAGAAGATCTCGGTGCAGACAGTTTGGACGTGGTTGAGCTTGTTATGGCACTTGAAGAGAAGTTCGATATTGAGATTCCAGACAGCGAAGCAGAGTCTATCACAACTGTTGCAGAAGCAATCAAATTTATCGAAGAGAATGCAAAATAATCATCCGTCTTCCTTTTAGTGGGAAGACAAAAAATAAAATAGATTCAAGCATTTGATGAATCTTTGAATCTATTTTAATGCAGTGTAGGAGATATTGTGAAAAGAGTAGTAGTAACGGGCTTAGGGATGATCAACTCTTTGGGTTTAGACAAAGAGAGTGCTTTTACTGCCATTATCAATGGCAAATGTGGCATTAAACATATCACATCGTTTGATACTGAAAACCAATCAGTCAAGATTGCTGGAGAGATTATTGATTTTGATCCATTGACTGTATTGGATGCTAAAGAGGTCAAAAAAGCCGATAGATTTATACAGTTGGGACTCAAAGCGGCCAAAGAGGCAATTGAAGATGCTAAATTCACAGAGAGTGTAGACAAAGAGCGTTTTGGAGTTGTCTCTGCATCAGGAATCGGCGGACTTCCAAATATCGAAAAAAACTCTGTTGTATGTGAAACAAAAGGTTCGCGAAAAATTTCTCCATTTTTTATTCCTTCTGCGTTGGTCAATATGCTTGGTGGATTTGTCTCTATCTATGAAGGTCTTAAAGGTCCCAATCTTTCGTCTGTTACGGCATGTGCAGCAAGCACTCATGCTATCGGAGAAGCAGCCAAATGTATTATGGTAGGCACAGCCGACAAGATGCTTGTCGTAGGTGCTGAAGCGGCAATTTGTCCTGTAGGAATTGGTGGATTTGCGGCAATGAAAGCACTCTCAACACACAATGAAGATCCTACTACTGCCTCAAGACCTTTTGATGCCAATAGAGATGGTTTTGTGATGGGAGAAGGTGCTGGTGCATTGGTGCTTGAAAGTTATGATGATGCTATCGCAAGAGGTGCGACGATTTACGGAGAGATAATCGGATTTGGTGAGACAGCTGACGCAAATCACATTACTACTCCAACAATGGACGGCCCACTTCGTGCTATGCAGATGGCATACAAAATGGCAGGCGAACCCAAAATAGATTATATTAATGCTCACGGCACTTCAACGCCAGTCAATGACAAAAACGAAACCGCTGCACTCAAAACACTCTTTAAAGGAAAGGAGAATTGTCCTCCTGTAAGTTCCATCAAAGGACAAGTAGGACATTGCCTTGGTGCGGCTGGTGCTATTGAGGCAGTAACCACTTTGATGGCGATGAGAGATGGTGTTTTGCCTCCGACTATCAACTACTCAACTCCTGATGAAAATTGTGATCTTGACTATATCACTGAAGGTGCAAGAAAAGCCTCCATCAATGTAGCAATGAGCAACTCCTTTGGATTTGGCGGTACCAACGGTGTAGTAATCTTTAAAAAGATTTAAGGAAAACAGAAATGGCGACCTATTTAGAGTTTGAGAAGAAAATAGAAGCAATTCAAGATGAGATTGTAGCAGCGTACGCCATCGCAAATATGGAATTAGTAGAGAAGCATCAAAACGAACTTCACAGAGAGGTCAATCGAACGTTTGGCTCTCTTAGTGATTTTCAAAAGCTTCAATTGGCACGTCATCCTGACCGACCTTACTCTCTTGACTATATCAAACTTCTTATGTGTAATGCGTACGAGATTCATGGAGATCGTGCGTTTAGAGATGATCCTGCGATTTTATGCTATTTGGGTTGGATTGATGGTCAAAAAACAATGGTCATCGGAGAGCAAAAAGGGCGAGGACAAAAAAATAAAATCAAACGAAACTTTGGTATGCCAAATCCAGAGGGTTATCGTAAAGCTTTGCGTGCGGTGAGATTGGCAGAGAAATTTGATATTCCTGTATTGATGCTTATCGACACTCCAGGTGCATATCCAGGATTGGGTGCAGAGGAGCGTGGTCAAAGTGAAGCGATTGCTCGAAATCTCTTTGAGTTTGTTGCGATCAAAGTGCCAATGGTATCTATTGTGATTGGCGAAGGCGGATCGGGTGGAGCACTTGCTATTGGCGTAGCGGACAAATTGGCAATGTTGCGTTATTCTGTCTTTTCTGTCATCTCACCCGAAGGGTGTTCGGCGATATTGTGGGATGATCCTACTAAAGTAGAAGATGCAACGAAAGCTCTCAAAATAACGCCAAATGATCTCTATGAGCATAAACTTATTGATGATATTCTTGAAGAGCCACTCATTGGTGCTCATCGAGACAAAGAGACTACCGCACAAGCAATCAAAAAATATTTTCTTCAAACCGTTGCCACACTTCGCGAAAAGACAATTGAGCAGATGCTTGACGAGCGTTATGTGCGTCTTACTGCCGTTGGTGCTTACACGGAATAGACTCTTTTTATATCTTCACAAGGTTTTTTATGTTTCATGATATTGCTCTTTTGATTGTTTCTTATGTTGGTCAGTTTGGATATGCAGGTATTTTTATTATGATGTTTATTGAGAGTACTTTTTTCCCTTTTCCAAGTGAGATTGTTATGATTCCTGCTGGTTATCTTGCGTATAAAGGGGAGATGAATCTTTATATCGCAACATTTGCAGGCATTGCAGGATCAGTTGGAGGTGCATTGCTTAATTATTATATTGCACTCCATTTTGGTAGAAAATTTATCCTTCGTTTTGGCAAATATTTTTTTATCAAAGAGACAACAATGGAAAAAATGGAGAGTTTTTTTCAAAAACATGGCGAGCTTTCTACGTTTAATGGTCGTTTGGTTCCAGGCGTTCGACAGCTTATCTCGCTTCCTGCGGGTTTGGCACGTATGAATATTGTAAAGTTTTCTTTTTATACTGCACTTGGTGCTGGGATTTGGATTGTGGTATTGGTAGCTTTGGGATATTTTTTGGGTAGCAATGAGGCTCTTGTTTCTGAATATCTTCAAACTGCAACCATTATTGCACTGCTCAGTGTTGCTCTTATCACACTCTTTTATATTGTCAGACACAAAAGACGCAAAGAGATTTTGGGAGAGTAGTCAGACTTTGTTGAGGTGTTTGAGTGATATAAAAATCAATACTTTACGCCTCCAGCACTACACTCCACTCATAATAGGGCAATGCCTCCAATTCCACTCCGCTTATTTTAAATTCAAAACTATTAGCAACCGTTACGACAGTTATCTTCTCTATACTTTGTTCCAAAAAAAATGGGAGTTTATTGTGTAGTTTGGGTCGTAAAGTCTCTTCGTTCTCAAATGGAGCAGGGAGAATGAGTTCATTGTGATGTGTCACATAGCCATATATTCCCAATGTCTCAAAATAAATACGACGCTGAAGCAGTGCAAGTGCCACCATTGCATCAAACTGCACACTAAAAGATTGAGATAGCGTAAGAGATTTGGCAAATGCAAAATCAAAAAAAAGCATTTTTTTCCCTCCCTTTTGGACTCTATCTGGAATAAAATAAAGCAACTTCTCCTCTTCAAAAGTATGAATTGTACGATAAAGCCAATCTTTGGAGAGCTTAAAACGTTCTTTGGCAAAGGTGTAAATTTGATGTGTTGTGAGCGGTTTGGTGTGATAATGTGCAAGAAGCAAAAGGAGATTTTGTTCGTTATCACTAAAGGTGCGTTCAAAAAAATATTTTAATTTTAAATTTCCAGAGCGTTGGACGCGTTGCATCATTGGCAATGTGCCAGCTTTTAGAAAGTGATTGAAAGCGTTTGCTGTAGAAACGCCTCCTTCAAAAGCAAGAAACTCTTCATAGTCAAGCAAAAAAAGTTCAATCGCCTCAAGTGCAACACTCTTTAGCGGTACACGTGTCACCACAATGAGCCGTGGCAATGTCGGCAGACGCGATAACATCTCTTGGGCAAAGTGATCAAGAATCAATAGATTGATTGCATGTTTATCAATATAGTCTTGAATCTGTTCAAAAGAGAGTGCTTCAAAACGCAAACGAGGATCTTCCATATCAAGATAGAGTGTTGTTGTACTCTCAACCTCGCAGAGCAACTCATAAATCATCGCACTTTTGCCCGCACCTCTCACGCCGTAAAGATTAAAAGAGCTATTTTTTGGCAATTGAAGTTTCCGTGGAAGATACTTTTCGTTTTGGTACTTTTGCTGATGGAGATACTCAAGAATTTCCACATTTTTT
>DYPM01000034.1:0-5131 GCA_020719895.1 Sulfurovum sp.
ACTAATTTTTGATATAATTCAACAAAAATTTTAAACTATGGAGGGACTTAATTAAAAAATATGTTGTTTTATGAAAATTGTTCTCTGCACAAAGGGTTTGTGAAAGAGTTATTTTAATTATTTTTGCTATTTAAGGAGACGAGAAATGTCGGAGATTGTCAATACATATACACATAAAGTGATAGACCGTGCACCAGTGATAGATGTGGAAGTTGAGTTTGATGGTGGAGTGATGATCACCGAAACTAATAGTTCAGGAATTATTATATTTGCCAATCGTAAATTTAGAGAGACTACAGGATATACAAGAGATGAGATTGTTGGCTCACCACACAATATCAACCGTCATCCTGATATGCCAAGAGGGGTTTTTAAAGGATTGTGGCAAACCATCAAAGATGGAAAAATATGGCATGGGTATGTTAAAAACAGACGCAAAGATGGAAAATTTTATTGGGTTTTGATGTTTATTAAACCAAAATACGACGCGGAAGGGAAATCGTGTGGCTATATTGCAGCAAGAAAAGTTGCTTCAAAAGAGGCTATTAAAGAGATGGAAGATTATTATAAAGCACTCAAAGATGATATTCATATTGATCATAAATTTTTTGCATGTAATGAGCTTATCTGAGCAGATGAAATGATACCAAATTTATGAGTTAGATATCATTTCTACTTTAGAAATGCTGAAATAAACGGTTTTGCACTATTACCATTTTGTTACCACTTTTTGATATAGTTTGTCGCAAATTTAATTTTTTAAGGGATACGCATGTTTACTATTTCAAGAAGAGACTTTTTAAAGATTTCTGCGGCTGCTGCGTCTACGTTGCTTATTTCTACTGGAATCAGCGGCTGTACACCTGGTGATGATACTATTGATCCAATAGTCTATGATGTCGATTTCAAACACGGAGTAGCAAGTGGAGATCCATTGAGTGATAAAGTGATCATTTGGACACGAATCACACATAATGACACCACTAAGACAAACGCACTTTCAGTTGATTTTGAAGTAGCGACTGACGAAAACTTTACTACGCTCGTACACAGTGGAACTTACACTGCAACTCAAGAAAGCGATTTTACTGTTAAAGTAGATGCACAAAACCTTACAGCAGGGACAAAATACTACTATAGATTCAAATCCAATGGCAAAACATCTGCAACAGGTGTAGCAAAAACATTGCCTTCAAATCCGTCTCAAGTCAAAATGGCAGTCTTCTCATGCTCTAACTATCCAAATGGATTCTTTAACGCTTATACAGAAGCAGCAAAAATTGCAGACCTTGATGTGACACTCCATCTTGGTGACTATATCTATGAGTATGGTACGTATGAAAATGATGATTTTGAAACCAAAAAACCTTCTTATGCAACAGAAAATGCAGTTGCGATGGGAAGAGCATTGCCAGAAAACAACAACACTGAGTGTATCGCACTTGAAGATTACAGAAGAAGATACGCACTTTATCATACAGATGCAGGCTCACAAGCGATTCATGCATTATGCCCGATGATCGTAGTGTGGGACGACCATGAGATCGCTAATGATACCTATAAAGACGGTGCCAAAAACCATGACGCGACCGAAGGGGATTTTACTACAAGAACAACTGTGGCACTTCAAGCGTATTTTGAGTGGCTTCCAATCCGACCTGTCTCTAACCAAAAAGAGATCTATAGAACATTTAATTTTGGCTCATTGGTATCACTTCACATGCTTGAGACAAGAATCTTCGGTAGAAATAAACAGTTGAGCTATTCAAACTATTATAATTCGAGTGGCAATTTCAATGCAACAGCTTTCACTACTGATTTGACTTCACCAACAAGAACCATGCTTGGAAGCAGTCAATTGGCATGGCTTCAAAATCAACTCGGTACCTCTACAGCAACATGGCAAGTGCTTGGTCAGCAGGTGTTGATGGGAAAAATGAGCCTTCCAGCAGAGCTTTTGACACCAATCGGTATGCTTGAAAATCCAGCAGCGTATGGCAAAACAACAGAAGCACTTGTGACACAAATCAATACACTTATCAGTCAACTTACGACACTCAAAGTGACAAAACTCAGTGGTGGAACGTTGACTGCAGAAGAGGAAGCGAGACTCGCTACAGCACTTCCATACAATCTTGATGCGTGGGATGGTTACTATGTCGAAAGAGAAACAATCCTTGGAACATCTAAAGCGTATGGCAAAAACCTTGTCGTACTTGCAGGCGATACACACAACGGTTGGGCAAGTAATCTCAAAGATGTTGGTGGTAGTGTTGTAGGTGTAGAGTTTGCAACACCATCGATAACATCTCCAGGTCTTGAGCAGTATGTTGGGTTGCCTGATGCGACTACATCTGCACAGTTTGAAGCGGCACTTCAGTTGTTAATCGATGATCTTGTGTATGCCAATACTTTCAATAGAGGATTTTTGACAGTGACATTTACAGCAGACAATGTAACTGCAGAGTGGACATACGTGAGTGCTTATAACAGCACGACATATACTATTGATACTGCAAGAACCAAAACAATTACACACGCCAAAGGTTCGCAACTCGCCTAATTGGTATCCAAAAATATTTTATCGGGGTAGGGGAGAACCTCGATAAAAATGAACAATTTTTAAACAAAATTAACTTCAAAATCTTTTTTCATTGTAGGGCATCTCTAAAAACCGTCATACCAAACTTGATTCGGTATCTTATATACCCCAAATACGAGATTGCGGGTCAAGCCCGCAATGGACAAGATGTGGTTTTTAGAGATGTCCTTAAATTTAACCATTCACTTTTTTTATTGTGACTTATTTTGAGTACATTTTACGAATTGGTGTAAACTCTATTGATGGATGAAGAATAAACTCCTCGCAACGCTCAATATAGTGAGTATAGAGTTTGCTGGGAAACTCTTTTTGGAGTGATTGAAATTGCACTTTGGCTTCGATCACTTTGCCTTCTCGAAATAGCTTTAGAGTTTTGGAAAAGCGGTCAATCTCTTCTTGATGATAAGACTCTTTAGCATCCATCACTTCAAATATCTCTATCGCTTCGCTTTTTCCTTTGACCTCTACGATATCGATTGGACGGATTTTGTACTCTTTTTTGAGTTTTTCATAAGTGGCTTTTGAGATTAAGATATTTGCATCATAGTGGCGAGTGAGTCCTTCAAGACGTGATGCGAAATTGACATTGTCACCGATAATCGTATAGTCCGAACGCCCTTCTGATCCCATATCGCCTGCTGTGACAATACCTGTATGAATACCAATACCAATACCAACAGAGAGATGATATTTGGGTGCAATCTGATGCTGATTGACCTCTTTTAAGCGTTGAAGTTGCTCAATAGCACTTTGTACAGCATGATCTGCATGGTTGGCTACTTCGACTGGTGCATTCCAATACGCCATGATCGCATCACCGATAAATTTATCAATCGTACCGTAATGGGATACAATATTTTCCACCATCGGCGTCATATAGGCATTAAGCAGTGCGATCAATTGATTGGGAGAGCCAATTTTTTCAGAAATAGTCGTAAAGCCTTGAATATCAGAAAAAAAGATAGTGACTTCTACCTCTCGCGGTAAAACCAATTTTTCAGATTGGTGTTTGATAAGATAGTCCATCACGCCTATGGAGACTTTTTTGCCAAGAATTTGTCTGGTTTGTTCTTTTTGTTTATGAGAGATAAAATAGTCTACACCAATAGAAACAAACATTCCAAAAACAAAACTCACCAAAGGAAAGAGAAGATTCAACACCAAACCATAAGTAAAAAGAAGTGTATAAAAAATCGTACTTAATGCGATTGATATTGTCGCAAAAAGAAACAGTGTCGCCCACGAAGGAGAGAAATGAAAAAGAAAAACAGTAATAAACATCACCAACCAAAGTGTCATCAAATCATCGACTACACTATTTTGAGTACGATGCAAAAAATCTCCACTCAAAATATTATCAATCGCATTGGCGTGTACTTCTACTCCAGGAATATTGCTATCAAAGGTCATAGATCTAAGATCATAAAGCCCAAGTGCTGATGTGCCAACCAAAACAAATTTATTTTGGAGTTGTGAAAGTGTCACATTTTCTTCAAGAATATCAATCGCACTGATATATTCAAAGTGGCGTGCAGAACCTCTAAAATTGATAAATAACCGTCCTGAACTATCTACAGGCACTTGATACTCTCCAAATTGAAGCATGCCAGAATCAAGAGTTATAGGAATAAACTCCACTCTATTTGCACCACTATAAATACGTATCATCTCTAATACTAAAGAGCTATAAAGTACTCCATCATACTCCATAATCAAACTAATATAACGAATCATTCCATTGTCATCAGGAATATTATTAAAAAAACCGCTAGAGTAGAGTGCATTTTGGAGAATTGGAATATTTGCAGTGAGCGACTGAGGTTTGAGTATCGCATTGTTTTGAGGTGCTATAAAAACAGCAGGCAAAATAGGCGGTTCTTGTTGGCTACGTTTATCAAAGAAAAAAAGATATCCGCCTACAACAGGAGTAGTGAGAAATACTTGTGCCAATTGTGCATCATAATTGGGAAGCTCAACATTCAAAGATGGAAACTGTTTTTGTAAAAGATGAGGAGAAGTGCGATCAGGTTCGGCAAAAACAATATCCAAACCAATAATACCTGGATTATAAAGAGTGATTGACTGAAGTAGTTGGCTAATAACATTACGACTCCATGGCCACTGTCCGATTTTTTGGATTGACCTTTCGTCAATATCGACAATCACCACTCTTTGACTCTGCTCTTTAGGGAGTTCCCCTCGCCACAAAAAGAGAAAATCACGCAGTTGGTTGTCAAGCGAAAAGACCTTTTGTGGTAAAAAAAGATATGCAACACTCAAAAAAAGTGCTATAAAAAAAGCAAAAAGAAGCTTGATAGCAACACGCTTCACTCGCAAGGCACTCCAGGAAGTGTGATAGGTTTGATAATTTGCTCTAAGATAGCATCTGTATTTTTATTGGTGAGTAGAGTGTTGATATCTTTTGCGAATAGTTCATCGATTGGTACTATTTGCTCTTTTGTTTCAAAAAATTCATCCATAAAATCTTCTCCGAGCATCTCATCTTTTATGTCATCTTCTTTTTTATTT
>DYPM01000034.1:5231-16141 GCA_020719895.1 Sulfurovum sp.
CATTTTATAAATATCGCCACGGAAAATATTTTGAATTTTTAGATCAACTGCGACAAAAATAGTTCCAGAGTAGCAACGGTAAAATTCTTGATCTGGTAAAATATAACCAGAGAAGTCCGTACCTCTAATCCCAATAGTTGCAGAGGTGGTTTTGACAGTAAAACGTTGTGGTGCTACTTTTCCAATCTCACCTGAAACAGAACGGAAAAATCCACGATTTGCTTCCATGGAAAGTTTTGAGTTTTTTGTTCCATCAAAAAAATATTTGTCAAACTTAAAATTTGAATTGGCTCCAATCGTAATCACTGTATGATCTTTGAGCATTACTTGTACACGCGAGAGAGATTGAGTGATGATCTCATCTCCTTCTTCAAGTAGATCTCCGATATGAAGTGGTTTGATTGTCGTCATATCAAGAGGTTTACGATTGGCTTCACCACGCATCGCAAGCACCGTACCAATAGAGGCAAAAAGCGAAGTACCAAACAAAAAAAGAACAAAAAACAGTCTCATAAAAATTCCTTTAGTAGTGCATCGAAATACCAACAAGAAGAGTATTTTTGTCATACTCTGCGGGCATATAGTTGGAGTTAGTAGTGGTGTATTCATCGCTAAGATAGAGTTCTGTATCTTGATAGAGAGGATAATCAAACTTAGCATTGATGCGATAAAGATCATCTTCTCTTAAATCACTGCTGATAATTTTTGTAGTGTCAATATCATCACGATATTCTGCTTTTTGATAAAGCAGTGTGGCAGAAAAAGAGAGTTTAGAGTAGAGATAAAATATCCCATAAACCTCTATTGTTTTGAAAGCGACATCCACAAATCTCTCATCGCTACTCAAAATAGCCTCTTGTTTTTGGTAGTAATAGGCGATACTCAAAAGATCATATTCATTCAGCTGATAGTAGTAAATCGCTTTTACTCCATTGGTTTTGCTGTCTCTTTTTTGGTATTGAGTAGCGATAAAATCTCCTTTTGAAATCTCTGCTTGTAGACTCAAAAAATTGTTTTCTTTGAGTGTTGTCAAAAGTGTTGGAGAGAAATCGTATTGATTCATAAGATGGGTATCAAGATAGTGAATGGTAGCATAAGAGAGTGGGAATTTGAATTGAAATTGATTGTATTGGTAGATTGGATTAAAGTTTAGATTTCCTACACTCATATCATACAAATGATCTTTGAAAGTGTTTTGGTAGAGTAGGTTGAGTGTGGTTTCTATTTTCCACGCAGAACCAAATTCATAATCATATTTTTCAAATCCATTGAGTCTCAAAAACGAACTTGAAATCTCATTTGGGCTTCCTGTAACATTGAAATATTTATCTAAATTATCTTGTATAGGATTGGCATTGAGATTGCTATCGTATCCATAAGATATATCAAAAATTCCACTCAAATTAGAGCGATCATCGCGTCGTCCCGTAAGTTCATTTGCCAAACTTTCTCTATCGGTTTGAGTATAAACTATAGCGAGTCTATTTTTGGTATCCAAAAAGTAAGGATCAAGTATCAAAACACGCTCATAAGCAAACATTGCTTCATCTTTTTTTCCCAATGCTTCAGCACTTTTTGCCCAAAGATAATGCAATCTTGGATCAGCGTAATGTATCGTATCTGTTTGAAGAGAGTTGAGTGCTTGCGTGTAATCGCCTTGTTCGTAAAACTTATCTGCAATAGAATTCAATGGCAAAGTAGTGTTAATCTCAATTGGTTTTACAATATGACCTCCACCAAAAAGAAATGAACTTGTTATAAAAAGAGATAGATAAAGATATTTCATTGTTTTAATCCTCTTGCGTACTAATTAAAATCTACACGAATAAAGCGGTATTTAAGAAAAATTGATTGATCATTATCGTAATTAGAGTAATCAGAAGAAGAGAGATGATTGATAAGTGTTAATTGCTCGACTGTATGAAGTACACTAAAATCTTTGAACTCAAAAGCTGAAACTACATAATCAATATCTTCTGGATGAGTCAAAAGATTTATCAAAATAGTTTTTATTTTTGGCGGAAAGATATTTATATTTTCCAAAAGCGATATTGGCGATGTGTCGTTAAAGCGATATATGCTTATATAAGTATCTTGTTTATCATATTTATCAAAGTATCCAATATTCATTACTGTAAGTTGCAGTTTATCTTTTTCGTTTCCGCTAAATTCTATCGTTCCATTTTTATCAAGAGAAACACTCACATCAAGCATTGGATAGTCTGAAGCTGTATAGAGTTCGGAGAGGTTACCATCTCCATAGTAGTCATGGTGCATAAACGTAAAATCAAATCCAGTCGTATAATCATAAAAATAACGATTGCTTTTTAGAAGATAATAGAGCGAAGGATCAGCATAAATGAATCGAGATGCTTGAGTAGTATCAAATGTTACACCATTGTGTGTCAATGCCAACTCTAAAGTAGTGTCGTTGCTATCTTGCGATATTTCTACATCGGTCAAAAGTGGCGTATCAAGTTGGTCGATATCAATTGTAAGATGATGCGTACGGGGCGGAATATTCAAAAGAGGCTTGATATACATCAATTGATTGTCTATATTATAGATAATGACAAAATAGTTGAAGTTGCCATATTGGTCTGTATACAAAGGATAGAGTGTGGTATTGATTTCATTTATTTTGTTGGGATTCTCTTCGTATCCAGAAGCAGAACCAAAAACCGAAAAATAATTAACATCAGAAGTATTAGCAAGTGCTAATGTAGTAGTTTGTTGACAATAGTTGTTTGAGTTATAGTTGTCTTGTTTTTTAATTTGATCCATTGTAAAGCTATATGATTGGGCAGGTAGATTTATAAATGTAATGATAGAGATATTTTTATTTAAATTTATCTCGTTTCTTGCAAGCACACCATCTTTATTTTTATCCCAACCGTAGGTTATTTTTGCATCATACAACTCTTGTGGTGAAATAGTATTATCTGTATTTTGATCTATCTCTTTTGTGATTTCTGAATTATTTCCAAACCATAAATAGGCTTGTGCCGCATTAAAAAGCCAAACTGGAATTTCATTTTTCAAAGATAAACTACACCAATCTGCAGTGCTACACTCTGTGATATTGGAGTCTATGTATGCACATTTATTGTAAGCTTGTTTGATAATTTGAAGTAGCTCTATATCAAAAATCTCTTGAGGAGATATTTGGTCGTTAGAATCGATAACTATAGAGAATGATATATTGTTTTCTGCGAATGATAGATTGTAATCAGAATCAATAAAGGTGACATTTCCATCTTTATTTGTTGTTTTTGTTGCGATAAGGTTGAGTTGTTTTGTCGTACCATGCAATACAACAGTAAATCCTTCGTAAGGTGTGTGAATAGTAAGTGGAAGTGAAGAGTTTGGTTTGGCAATTACATTAACTGTTCGTATTACTGAAGCACTGTTTTGATTTTTATCTGTTGCTGTATAAGTGAGAGTGTAACTTCCAATGGTGTTTGTATCTACTTTGCCTGAAATTTTCACTTCGATTGTTTTATCTAAATTGTCTTTTGCAGTTGCTCCAAACTCTTGATAAGTTTGGTTTTGTTTGAGTGTAATGTTTTGATCTCCGTTTAGTGTAATAACAGGAGCGATTCCGTCGATTATATTCACTGTTCGTGTAATTGAAGCACTGTTTTGATTTTTATCTGTTGCTGTATAAGTGAGAGTGTAACTTCCAATGGTGTTTGTATCTACTTTGCCTGAAATTTTCACTTCGATTGTTTTATCTAAATTGTCTTTTGCAGTTGCTCCAAACTCTTGATAAGTTTGGTTTTGTTTGAGTGTAATGTTTTGATCTCCGTTTAGTGTGATGGTTGGAATAGTTGGCAAAACACGTACTATTCTGCGAAGTTCTGCTATATTTCCTACACTATCTGTGGCTGAAAAAAGAATAGTGTATTCACCAGCTTTTGATGTATTTACTGTATCGTCTTGAATATATACATCAACCTGTCCATCTTGTGCATCAACAGCAATAGCACACTCTCTATTGTATGTTTCTCCTTGTTGCAAAACCAAAGGATTGGCACCATTAAATGTCATTTTTGGAGATTCTTTATCGTTAGAGACCACACCTGTATTGATCTCTTTTTTTTGTTTGAGAAGCGAAAGAGTAGAAGTATCTATCGAAGCACATTTTGGAATATGGATTTCTGTTTCATTAGCAATCTCTTTGAGCGTTTTAGAGTCATCAACACTGCTACATGAAGATAAAAATATCATCAACGACCATAAGACAAACGTAAAATAAACCCTCATAACAAACCTCTTTTTTGAAGTAAAATAAACTCATTATAAGTAAGAGACCATTAAATGTGCATTAATTGGGATTTTCAAAAAATACAATGACGAACCTTTTGAGGTAATGTTTGTTATGATAATAACCGTGTCTTTGATAAATCAATTTCAAAAGAGGTTTTTACAGTGTTATCTCCACATGTTCCTGTGTTGTTAGAAGAGGTATTGGCGAGTTTTGAGGGAATTGGAAAAGGTTTTTTTGTAGATTGCACTTTAGGTTATGCTGGACATAGTGAAGCGATATTGGAATCTTATCAACATCTTTCTCTTGTTGGTATCGATAGAGATGAAGAGGCATTGGCTTTTTCAAAAGTGCGATTGGAGCCTTATGTCCAAAGAAGCAGACTTATCAAAGGTACATTTGCAACACTTTTTGCAACACTGCAAGAGCGTCCGATTGTTGGTGTGCTGGCGGATTTTGGCGTATCCTCTTTGCAACTTGACAAACAAGAGAGAGGATTTGGATTTGATTCACAAAGACTTGATATGCGAATGGACAGCAGTGCAACTCTTTGTGCCTATGAAGTGGTCAATCGCTACTCCAAGGAGAAATTAGAGTATATTTTTGAGACTTATGGTGAGATTAGTGCTTACAAAAAATTAGCAACAGCGATTATAGAAGAGAGAGCCAACACGCCTATCGATTCTGCCAAAATGTTGAGCAGTCTTGCTGTGAGTGTACTGGGAAATCACGGCAAAATTCATCCCGCAACGCTGATGTTTCAAGCGATTCGTATCGAAGTCAATAATGAACTTGGTGAAATCGAAGGATTATTAGATGCATTAGAAACAAACCACGATATTGGAGAAATTGTCTCACTGATTACGTTTCACTCTCTTGAAGATCGTTTGGTTAAAAATCGTTTCAAAAAATGGAGTCTCTCTTGTATTTGTGATCCACAAGCAATGCGTTGTACCTGTGGAAATAACCACGCAATAGGCAAACCACTCCATCGCAAACCAATCACTGCAACACCAAAAGAGATCAAAATCAACCATCGGAGCCGTTCGGCAAAATTGCGAAGTTTTCGTTTTGAAAAAGGAAATTAATATGTCTACAATCAAGCGTCGTTATGCACCCAATGGCATAACTATAGGAATGGTTTTGGTGATAATTTTATCTATTAGTATCGTACTCATTCTTACTACTATCAAAATCTATATGGGAAATCGCATCTATTATCTAAGCAGGGAAATCAATACAATAGAGCAGGGCGTTCTAACACTAAGAGCCGAAAAAGCCCTTTTGGAACAGAAAGTGGAGGCGTTGAAATACAAAAATAGAGTTACTGATACTATTTTTGTATTAGATGAGAGCGAATAACACAAAAATACAACGCTTTGTTTATTATTTGTTTATCGGCTTATATTAAAGTTGTTTTATTTGAAATTAATCTCAATACAGTCTATAAACTATATACAAAAACAGATAAGTGCAATATTTGGCAAAAAAATAAACTTTTTAAATAATGGAGATTCAATGCTTAACATTCAATATATAAAACAGATAACCGACAAAATCAATAATTTTGCGGAAGATAAAAATTGTGATCATGTCCTTGAGATAAAAGAGATACTTGCATTATTTTTAAATGTAAATATGGTAATGATATGGGAATATGATACACAAAATGCTTCTTTAAAACCCATCGATAAAACACAAAATAAAACAATACCACTTCAATCTTCTTTTATAAAAGAAGCCATAGATAAAAAAGATATTATTTTTGTAAATCACATAAAAAGCAATAAATTTTATAATCAAGAAATAGACAATCCACTTGATTTAAATATTAGATCAATTGTGATTTTTCCAATACAAAAAAGCAAAAATATAGAAGGTATTTTAAAACTATGGTATGGAATTGAACAAAAAAAACCTTTTATAAATGAACTTAAACCTATTTTGGATATTTGTGGGATTTTATTGTCGAAGTTATTTAAAGGAAAGAGGATTTCAGAAAAAGAATTTTTAGATATAGAGAATAAAATTAGACAAATAAACGAAAATATATTTGAGTTTAAAATAATTGATAATTCTAATTTAAAGAATAACGAAATAGATAAGAGGCAAATTCGCCAGAATAAAAAGAATGACGAAATAGATTTTTATAAAGACGAAAACAGTTATCTTCTACAAGAGTTTGAAAAATTAAAAATCAAAGAGAATATATGGAGAGAAAAAGAAGAATACTACAAAAATAAAATCGAAGAGTACGACACGCTTAAAGAGCAGTTTAGTGCATCTCAAGAACAAATCAGCAACTCTATTTATCAACAAAAAACCCTTCAAGAGGAGATAGGAATCCTCAAACAAAACCTAAAAGAAAAAGAGATACTTCAATCAAATTTTCAAAAAATACAAGCTCAATTTAAAGCATTAGAACAAGACTCACAACAAAAATTAATCCAATCAAAACAAGAGTACGAGCAGCTTGAAAAATCTTCGATAGAAATTCTTGCTGATCTTGAGAAACACAAAAAAGCCAAAGAAAGCTTGATTTATCAAGTAGAAAGTTTGACACAATACAAAGATGAGTTGCGTCAAAAACTACAAGAAAAAGAAGGGAGTGGATTTAATTCACTTAAAGCAATAAAATCGGCAGAAGAGAACTCTTTATCTCGAAATTTAGATCAAAACAGAGAGTTTTTTCTTTGGGAAGTAGACACTCTTTTTTTGGACAACCAATATGCTTATTTGATGTTTGAACTGCTTCTTTATGCTACAAATTTTCCAAAAAACATAGCAACTATAGAAGAGACATTGCGTAGCTCTAAACTTTTGTCTGTGCTTTCTGAAAATCATTTTGGTAAATTAGAAATTAAAATTCAAGAGGAGAAGTTTCTAATATCCGATTTTGTCAAAAAGATTCAAAGTTATCAAAAAAGTATTTTCATAGATAGAACCAAAATAGTAATAGGTATCGTAGATGAAGTGCCTGTCTCATTGGTTTTTGACGCACCAAAACTTCAAAGTGTGATGTTTCATATTTTGGTTGATCTTTATCAGTTTATAGTCTCACTTGAGCCAATCAACATCAAGATTGGATATCACAACAAAATTTTGTCGATAGAGATTATCGCGACAATTGAACAAAAAAATGGACTGCTTAGTAGTATATTCAAACAAACCAAAACAGACAAAAACCACAAAGATCAATTTGCTATGTTGTGGTGTCAAAAACTTATTGCAAAAATGAGAGGAAAACTTGAGAATGAGATTAATGGTTCAATCTATCATATCAAAATTACGTTGCCATCACAGATTATCAAGATGTAAACACTACTCTCCAAAAAAAGTGAGATTGTTGTAGAATACGCCTTTATCCAAAGGGCAAAGGCGATATATGAACAGCAACGGAATGATCTCACTCTACGGAGCCAAAGAGAACAATCTCAAAAATATAGATCTTCAAATCCCAAAAAATAGATTGGTTGTAATCACGGGAATCTCTGGTTCTGGGAAATCTACTCTTGCATTCTCTACTCTTTATGCCGAAGGACAGCGACGCTATATCGAGTCACTCTCATCTTATGCACGACAGTTTTTGGGACGTGTCGGAAAACCCGATGTGGACAAAATCGAGGGACTTACGCCTGCAATTGCTATTGATCAAAAAACCACCTCCAAAAATCCACGCTCGACTGTTGGAACTATCACTGAAATTTATGATTATTTTAGACTTCTTTTTGCTCGTGTTGGTACACAACACTGCCATTCGTGCGGAAAACCAATCTCCTCAATGAGTGCAAGTGATATTATCCAAGAGGTACTCAAACTCCCCAAAGATGCAAAACTAATCATTATGGCACCACTCATCAAAGAAAAAAAAGGAAGTTTCGCAGAGATGCTCGAATCTCTCCGTCACAAAGGTTATGTGCGTGCGATGATTAATGGTGTGATGGTGCGTTTGGACGAAGAGATTGAGCTTGCCAAAACCAAAAAACACACTATCAAAGTGGTCATTGATAGAGTTGTGGTTAAGGAAGAGAATCGTGATCGTATCGGACAAGATGTAGAGAAGGCACTCAAGGAGAGTTATGGTGAGCTGGAGATTGAAATTGATAACTATGAAGAGGTAGAACTCTCGACTAAAACGTTTCATTTTTCTGAGCATCTTGCTTGTTTTGATTGCAAAATCAGTTTTGAATCACTTGAGCCAGTAAGTTTTTCATTTAACTCTCCAAAAGGTGCTTGTCATGTGTGTGATGGATTGGGGATTCGCTATGCGATTGATCTCAAAAAGATAATCGATAGTGATCTTAGTATCGACAAAGGAGCAGTAAAAATCATGTATGGCTTCAACAAAAGCTATCACGTGAAGTTTCTCAGTGCTTTTTGTAAACAGCAAGGGATTGATATGTGTATCGCCTATGCTAATCTTCCCGAACATCAACAAAAAGCGTTGCTTTATGGCGTAGGAAGTAGTGTAGAGTTTAGTTGGAAAAATCACAAACTCAATCGAGAGTGGCCTGGAATTTTGAAATTTGCTCACGAAATGTTCAAAGAAGAGAAAGATATTGCAGAATATATGACTGAAAAAGTATGCGATAAGTGTGGCGGTCACAGGCTCAATTCATCTTCACTTGCGGTCAAAATAGATGGCAAAAATATCGCCGATTTGATCGATATGCCTATCGCCATGTGTTATGAGTATTTTACTCACAAAGAGAGTTTTGCACATCTTACTTCACAACAACAAACCATTGCGGTTTCAATTCTCAAAGAGATTCAAGAGAGACTCTATTTTCTTTATGATGTTGGATTGGGATATTTGACACTTGGTCGTGATGCACGTACTATTTCAGGAGGCGAAGCACAGCGGATTCGTATCGCTTCGCAGATTGGCTCAGGACTTACAGGCGTAATGTATGTACTTGATGAACCAAGCATTGGACTTCACGAGAGAGATACTCTTAAGTTGATTCGTACGCTCAATTCATTGCGAGACAAAGGCAACTCGGTAATTGTTGTAGAACATGATAGAGAGACTATCTCCGCGGCTGATTTTATCGTCGATATTGGTCCAGGGGCTGGAGAGTTTGGTGGAAATGTAGTGTTTGCTGGAGAGAGCGACAAGCTCCAGAGTGCTGATACTTTGACTGCTGATTATATGTACCGACGTAGAGAGATTTTTCATCGTTTTGATCGTCTTCAAGAGGAGTGGATTGAGATCAAAAATGTCTCTCTCAATAATATACAAAATCTCAATACAAAAATTCCACTCAAAAATTTTGTCTGTATCACTGGAGTGAGTGGCAGTGGAAAAAGCTCATTGATTTTGCAAACCCTACTTCCTGTAGCGCGAGAACTACTCAATAACGCTCGAAAAGTCAATAAAATAGACGGTGTAGAGATAGTAGGACTTGAGATGCTTGATAAAGTTATCTATCTTGACCAAAGCCCAATAGGAAGAACACCACGTTCAAATCCTGCGACCTACACAGGTGTCATGGATGAGCTTCGCAAACTTTTTGCACAAACTAAAGAAGCAGAATTGAGAGGCTATAAAATCGGGCGTTTTTCGTTTAATGTCAAAGGTGGACGATGCGAAAAGTGTCAAGGAGAAGGTGAAATCAAAATCGAAATGCACTTTTTACCTGATGTGATGGTGGTGTGTGACGCGTGTAGTGGCAAAAGATATAATGCCCAAACGCTTGAAGTGTTATACAAAGGAAAGTCGATTGCTGATGTATTGGCGATGAGTGTTAATGAAGCATTAGTATTTTTTAAAGCAATTCCTGCGATTGCTATCAAACTCAAAACACTCAGTGATGTCGGACTTGACTATATCACTTTAGGTCAAAATGCGATAACACTTTCAGGAGGCGAAGCCCAACGTATTAAGCTTAGCAAAGAACTCAGTCGCAAAGACACTGGAAAAACTCTCTATATTTTAGATGAACCGACGACAGGATTGCATTTTGCAGATGTAGATCGTTTGACTGGTGTATTGCATCATCTTGTTGAGCTTGGAAACAGTGTCGTAGTGATCGAACACAATCTTGATATGATAAAAAATGCTGATTATCTCATCGATATGGGACCTGAAGGAGGCAATAAAGGCGGTCAAATCATCGCCGAAGGCACACCAAAAACATTAGCGATGGAATATCAAAAAACAGGTTCATATACAGGAAAGTTTCTTGAGATAGAGTTTGAGGCTTTAAAACAGAAGTAAAAGTTGCATTACCTCAACGTTTAAATTTACGTGTTGGTGTATTGCGCGGTGCTTTAGGTTGAGCCATAAAAGTAATTGCCATTTTAAAAATATTGATCATAATAATCGTCGCAATGACTTCATACCCAATCGCCCAAGTAAGACCATAAGGAGCATGTTCAATAATCCCTAAAAATATCTCTAATTGATGATTAGCAAGATAAAAAAATGTAAATAGAAGTCCAGCAAGATATGGAATTGCCAAAAGATAAATAACCATAAATATCTTTTCAAACCCTTCTGGAAAAAAAAGAGGTGTATCTTGAAGATCTATTTGTTGAGATGTAAATGAGTTTGATTGTTTAATATATGACATACCCTTATTCCTTTCTGAAAGCGGAATTATAATCTTTTGATGATAAAAGATAATTGAGAATCATTCAA
>DYPM01000035.1:0-3585 GCA_020719895.1 Sulfurovum sp.
TTCTAAAACAACGCTCCGCTATCTTCTGAGATTGTTTTTTTGAGCATAATTTTTTCAGGGTGAAGTGCTCTCTCTTCTTTTTCTTGTGCGGTTGGTGGTGTGTCGGATTGTTCTATGGGTGTGTCTGCATCACCACTAATATTTACTGTGATAGTTTCTCCATTCTCCTCCAGCAACGCTCGGTCTTCCTGCGAAAGCACTCCTTGCATATCATCTTTAATTTCATCTTCTACGCCTTGAGGAGGATTGTAATCGATCACTTCCACATCTTCATTTGTAGTTTCTGTAGCAGAAGGTGTCTCTTTTTTGTCATTGAAATTTACAAATTTACGTTTTTTCTTTTTTTCTGAAGGAAGAGGGGAGTCGGTGGTGTAGAACTCCTCCTTGCCTTTGTATTTTCCACGCATTACGCCTTGAGGTATATCAAAATTGCGTTTTATGTTTGGTTCTATTTTGAGAAGTTCTCTAAAAAAGTAAGAAAATGCTGGAGCAGATACAGCACCACCTGTTGCATTGCGTTTGGCGATTGGTTTGTTGTCGTCTCTTCCTGACCACATTACTGCGATAATTGTTGGAGAGTAACCACAAAACCATGCATCGACACTTTGGTTTGTGGTTCCTGTTTTGCCTGCCAATTCTATTTCATCTACTTGAGCATTGGTTCCTGTGCCTCTTTTGATAACATCTTTGAGAATATCAGTCATCAAAAATGCTTGTTGTGGTGTAGTAAAATTAGCAATCTCTTTGGGGCGTGTTTCAAAAATAATAGCACCATCTGGAGAGATTACTTTGCTTACTAAGCGTGGTTCAATCATATGACCATTGTTTGCAAAGACCGAATAGATCTGAGCCATTTTGAGTGGACTAAGACCCAAATTCCCAAGTGCAATTGACATATTTCGTGGGATATGCGGTACATCCAAAAACTTCAATCGTTCTCGAATCGTATCAACTCCTAAATCAACTACCAAATTGATTGTTGCTAAGTTTCGAGAGTGTACTAATGCTTCACGTAAAGGAATTTTTCCTAAAAAATCTTTTTCGAAGTTTTGAGGTGCCCACACTTTTTTTCTGCCGTTGGCATCAATATAATCAAAGATTTTTTTCTCGTCGTTAACGATAGTTGCAGGATTATATCCCATATCCAAAGCAGTTTGATAGATAAATGGTTTGAAAGCAGATCCAGGTTGTCTTATTGATTGTGTGGCACGGTTGTAGGTGCTTTGGTCGTAATTGATTCCTCCAACCATGGCAAGAATATTTCCTGTTTTGCTCTCGACGGCGACAAACGCACCATTGAGAGCATTTCCATTTTTTTTGCCAAACTGTTTGATTGCATTTTTGTGTGCATATTGAACTGCTTTGGTGGCAATATCTTGAAGATTCATATCGACAGTTGTATAGATTTTATAGCCACCCGTTCGGATATCTCCAAGCTCTCCTTTAAATCGTCTTAGCACTTCATCTGTAATATAAGGAGCTTTGTTTTGAGTCAAAGAGGTGTGTATGTAGACTTTTGGGGACTCCTTGATCGCCTTGACGTACATCTCTTGCGTAATCCATCCGATACTTTTCATACGAAAAAGTACGCTATTGGCACGATCTAAAACGCGATTGTAGTGTTTGATTGGATTGTAGAAGCTCGGAGCATTGGGAATTCCTACTAACATTGCAGACTCTTTGAGAGTGAGTTTGTTTAGTTCTTTGTGAAAATAACCATACGCAGCAGTTTTGATGCCGTAGTAGTTGTTGCCATAAGAGATTTCATTGAGGTAGAGTTCGATGATTTTTTCTTTGGAAATCATCTCTTCGATTTTCATCGCGAGAATTGCCTCTTGGACTTTGCGCATAATCTTCTTTTCGCGACTTAAAATCATATTTTTGATGAGTTGCTGGGTGAGAGTACTTCCTCCTTCTACAAAAGCTCCAGCTTGAATATCTTTGAAAATTGCTCGCAAAATTGCATTAGGATTGACACCGTTATGTTCAAAAAAACGAGTATCTTCCATAGCTATCAATCCCTCTACTAAAAAACTGGGCATTTCGTCATAAGTAGCGTAGAGACGATGTTGATCTTTGAAGATATAGGCAAGTCTGTTGCCATCTTTATCAAAAATTTCCGAAGAGAGTTCGGGTTTGTAGTAGATTATCTTTTCGGCATCCAAAGTGATTCCTTGGTAAGCCTGATGAAATACAGCTAATAATGCTCCGATCAAAACTATGATTAGAATGATTGTTGTTTTGATTAAAGCACTGAACACGGAGTTTCCTTCTTTGGTGAGCTGTTTGGAGAAATATTATTCTACCTTATTGTGGCTGATAAGCGACAAAAGGGAGTCAGTCTCTTCTATTGTGTATCCCAATGAGAGAATAACTCTAAGAATAGGTTTGTTTACGGTTGGTTTACGTATCGCACCTACAAGATAGCCCTTGGAGATTAACTCTTTTTGCATTGATAATGCATGTTCGTTGCTCTGCATTGGAATGGGAAGTATGAGACTTTTTTGTTCAACGCCCAAACGTTCTTCTATTAAATCTTGGCGTTCCCAAATTGCGATACTGTATTTGTCTGACCTTTTGGCGATGTGTCTAAAGTTTGAGAGAGCAAGAGCCGTATCAATCACTGATGGTGCGGTGGAGTAGATGATGGGTTTTGCACGATTTTCCAAAAATGAAATGATCTCTTTAGATGCAAGAATATACGCACCGTATGAGCCGTAAGATTTACCCAAAGTACCCATTTTGATATGCCGTTCGTGTGGTGTGATATCGTAATAATCAAAAATACCCAAAAGCGAACTACCCAATACTCCTGCACTATGAGCTTCATCGACTATCAATAATGCACCACTTTCATCTGCGACTTTAAAAATATCTTCACAGCAAAGATCACCACTCATCGAATAAACCCCTTCGACTGCAACAATTTGGCGTTTTGCTTGGTACGTTTGAAGTTTTTGGCGTAGATCTTCTGGATCATTATGTCTAAACTTGATGACACGTTCACCCAAAAGTCGCGAAGCCATAACTCCTGATGCGTGATAAGCTTCATCGATAAAGAGTTTATCGTTTTTGCGTACCAATGTTTCAATCAATGCCATATTGGCAAGAAATCCAGAACCGACGACAATGCCTTCCTCAAACTCATTGGCTTGTGTCACTTCTAATTCAAAAATGCGGTGAATTGGATGGTATCCATTGACTAACATACTTGATTTTGGAGCGATTACTTCATCGTACTCGAGGAGTTTAAGAGCTTTTTTGAGTCGTTTTTTTTGAGAAGCAAGACCCAAATAGTCGTTGGAGGCAAAATCTTTGAGATTTGTGCTATACAAAACACGTTCTCTAAAAAGTCCTGCTTTTTGTATTGCTTCAAGTTCTTTTTCGTACATTTATCACCTTGTGTGTAAATTAGAAATAAGTGTTTTGAGTGTATCGATATTAACCTCTAAAAATTCACTTACTGTATTTATATCGAATCCTTTAGAGAGCATTTTATTGGCGATCTCAATCTTTGCTTTTTTTTCACCTTCTTCTCTTCCTTCTTTTTTCCCTTCTTCTCTTCCTTCTTCTCTTCCTTCTTCT
>DYPM01000035.1:3685-16039 GCA_020719895.1 Sulfurovum sp.
CCTTCTTCTCTTCCTTCTTCTCTTCCTTCTTCTTTTCCAGTTGCTTGTGCATAGTCAATGGTGTTGTAGTAGTCTCTAAGATGTTTGAGTTCCATATAGTAGGCATTTTGATCTTTAGAAGAGAGGCGTAAAAATTGGGAGCGTTCAAATGCCTTGCTTAGAATATCCTCTTTGAATTTTTCAGGAATCTCTTTTAGTTCTGCGGATGCTTTAAAAAAATAGAGCCAATACTCCAAATGTTTGGAGAGTTCTTCATAGGCTTTTTTGAATTTAGGAAGTTCGATATAGATGAAATTAAGAGCGTTTGAAATGGTGTGATTGGTTTCATCTTTGAGGGTACAGTAGTGAATATAGTTGTCGTTTTTGAATACGCCCACCTCAAAGTTCAAAATCCCTACAAAATAGACAGGAGAGAGTTCAAAGTCCCATTTTCCTTTGCTTGCTTGCTCTTGAATAGGAAACGTAGTGTAGTAAATCGCCCTTTCGACGAAATGAAACTGCAAAGCCCTCTGAAGTTCTACAATAAACGATTTTCCTTGCTCATCAACACAATAGATATCATAGACTGCTTTTCTATCCGCAGGTGTTGCTCCCATTTTTTCTAAATTTTGATAAGCAACTGTTGCGATGGGTGAATCTATAGGCAAAATATCATTTAAAAATGAGATAAGCAAAGGCTTACTCTCCTCTTCGCCAAAAAGCCTTTTGAACCCAAAATCGGTGAGTGGATCAATAAACACTTCAGTATTTGCACGCATGTTTTATCCTTTTATGGTTTTTGCTGATTTGATTATCTTAGCCATGGCAAAAGCACTTCTGCTTGAAGTCCCATAGCCGTACTTTCAAGTCCGCGTACGGAGCGAATGTATTTTTTGCAAAAACCTTCCACCATACAACCGCCCGCTTTTCCTTGCCAAAGTCCACTCTCCAAATATCTCTCAAGCTCGTCTGTATCAAATTTATCAAAATAGTAGTGAGTTGCAGAGATATCCAAAAATTCGATGGTTTTGGTGCGATAATGCATAGCAGAAATGATCGCGATTTCTGAGCCACTTTGAAGCTCTAAGATTCGTTTGGCATCTTCGTAGTTTTTGGGTTTGCGTAAAATCTCCCCCATTTTAGTAGCAATCACTGTATCAGCACAAAGTAAAGGCATTTCAAGACCAAAAAGTTTGATCGCCTCTTTCATTTTGCCTTGGACTGCGGTATAAACAAACTGTTTTGCATCATCGGTTTTGATCTGCTCTTCGTCATAGTTCGCAACTTTTTGTACAAAAGGAATGCGAAATTTTTGGAGCAGTAAAGCACGTGACTCTGAAGCGGAGCAGAGACAAATCGTTTGCTGTGTGTTTGTCACGCCTAATAACCTCGAAGCGTCACACCCAACCACAATGCCACAATGCCCAATGCAATGTTGAGAGGCAAAAGCAGTTTTGGAATCAGTGTAATGTGTGCTTTTGCTGTTGCTAAATCCCCTTTGTCAAACGATTTTTGGGCTTTGTATCGTTTGAAATACATCAAACTAAAATTAATCGTCATCACTGTCCAGATGATCTCTTTTGCCATAAAAATAGGTTTGAGCGTGCCATGGTGACCATTAAGAGCAACTGCCATTACCATTCCCGTAGCGACGATAATCACGATAAATGGAATGACGATATTAAAAAATCGACCTACCAATGCCAATGTTTTGCCGAGTTTAATCGCAGGATCTTCGATGGTTTGGAGCGTTGGATGAACTGCAAAACGGATTGCTATCATACCGCCAACCCAAACAAATGCACCCAAAACGTGCAAATAAACAATCAGATGAGAAAATTGACTAAAAATATGTATCATTATTTTTGACTCCTATAAATTTGATTTGAGATATTCAAGTGCAGCGACTTTGGCTTGGGAGAGTTTGGAGGCATCTTTTCCGCCTGCTTGTGCAAAATCAGGACGACCGCCACCGTTTCCACCCAAAATTGGTGCAATTACTTTGATCCATTCACCCGCTTTAATTTTTGTCTCTTTACTGCCACATGCGATCATGACTTTGTCCTCTTTGACTTGAAAAAGCATCACGGCGACTGAATCATAACTATTTTTGATTTCATCGATATGGTCTTTGATGTCACCTGTTTCTATCTCGTCGATGACTGTTTTGATGCCGCTTAGTTCTATGACTTCAAACGTTTTTTTGTTTGAGTTTAATGCAATTTGTAGTTCTGATTTGAGGGTTTTGATCTGATCTTTGAGTTTTTGGATTCCTATGAGAGGATCTTGGTTTTTTACTTCGGTTTGGATTTCGTTGAGTATCTCGCGTTGCTCTATGATTACCCTTAACGCTTCTTGTCCACATACCGCTTCGATACGGCGTACACCAGCGGAGACACCACTCTCTTTTGTGATGAGAAATACACCAATTTGTGCTGTATTTTCTACATGAATTCCGCCACATAACTCTATAGAAGCATCTCCAAAACGCACTACGCGTACTTTGTCTCCATATTTTTCTCCAAAGAGTGCTTTAGCCCCTGTCTCTTTGGCTTTGTCTATCTCCATCTGCTCAGTATGTCCATCAAGTCCTTCGTTGATACACTCATTGACCAAACTCTCTATAGCTTCAATCTCCTCTTTACTTAAGGCTTGAGGATGAGTAAAGTCAAATCGCAATCGCGTAGATTCGACTAATGAGCCAGCTTGGGAGATATGATCTCCTAAAATATCATTTAGTGCTGCATGAAGAAGATGTGTCGCAGAGTGATGTTTTGCACTCTCTTGGCGTGATTTGTCCACATAAGCAACAATGACTGACTTGTCTATAAAAATGTCTCGTTTGACATCTATTTTGGAGAGATTGAGACCGAGAAATTGTCGTGTGTCTTCGACATAAGCTTTTCCTTCAAGCATTCCTGTATCGCCTACTTGTCCGCCTGATTCTGCATAAAAAGGTGTTTGATCAAGCATCGCCCAACCTTTTGAGTCAGCGACAAGCATCGGTACCATTTTGAAATGTTCATCAAGAAGTGCAACAATATGTGTCTCTACGCGTACTTGATCATAACCCACAAAAGTATTGATACCAAAATGCTCTTTGAGTTCTTTGAAATCTCCTTGCTCCAACGCTTCGCCTGTACCTTTCCATGTCGCTTTGGATTGGGTTTTTTGTTCGTTCATTTTGCGTTCAAACTGCTCTTTGTCTAATTGGATTTGTTTTTCACGAAGCATATCTTCGGTGAGATCAAGTGGAAATCCGAAGGTGTCGTAGAGTTTAAACGCTACTTCTCCATTAAACTTTGTTTGCGTTTTTTCAAGTTCTTGATTGAAGAGTTTGATTCCCGCTTCGATCGTGTCAAAAAACCGATCTTCTTCTACTCTCATCGCACTTTTGATCACTTCAGATTGGGTTTTAAGGTAAGGATAGTGTTCGCCCATGACTGCTATGAGCGTATCGACCAATTTGTACATAAACGGCTCTCGAAGCCCCAAAAGATATCCGTGACGAATCGCACGACGCATAATACGACGCAATACATATCCGCGTCCCTCTTTATCGAAGGTGACACCTTGAGCCAAAAGAAACGAAGTGGAACGCAAATGGTCAGCGATAACACGATAACTTGCAGAATCAGCAGCTTCATAGCGGTATGGTTTGCCAATAAGTTCACCGATTTTGTCCAAAAATGGCATAAAAAGCGAAGAGTGGTAGTTGTTGGTCATCCCTTCTTTGATAGCAACAACTCTCTCAAATCCCATTCCTGTATCTATGCTTGGTTTTGGAAGTGGATGGAGTTTTCCCTCTGTATCACGTTCGTATTGCATAAACACAAGGTTCCAAATCTCTAAAAAGCGATCTCCATCGCCTCCCATTACATCTTCGTCAGAGTTGAAGTGTTCTTCGCCCTGATCAAAAAAAATCTCCGAACAAGGACCGCACGCACCCGTGTCACCCATTTGCCAAAAGTTATCTTTGTCGCCAAATCTTAAAATACGATCTTTGGCAATATGTGTTTGCCAAAGCTCAAACGCCTCATCATCGTTTTCGTGTACGGTGACCCATAATCGTTCTTTGGGAAGTGCAAGATAGTTTTGAGAAGTGACAAACTCCCACGCATACGCCATCGCCTCTTTTTTGAAATAGTCTCCAAAAGAGAAATTTCCAAGCATCTCAAACATCGTGTGGTGTCTTGCTGTGTAGCCGACATTGTCAAGATCATTGTGTTTGCCTCCAGCACGCAAACAGACTTGCGAAGAGGTCGCGCGAGGTGGTTTTGGAATGGGGGCTTTGCCTGTAAAGATATTTTTAAAAGGTACCATTCCTGCATTTACAAATAGCAATGTGCCATCATCATCAAGCGGAATCAACGGTGCTGAAGGCTCTATTTTATGCCCTTTGCTTTCAAAAAAATTCAAAAAAAGTTGTCTAATATCCATAATAGCTCCAAATGTCCACACTGTTTTGTATAGAGATAGTGGAAAAATTATAACTTAAATAGGATTATCGAGAGGTAAAGACAACGCCTCAAAGATAAAAGGTGCAACGATCGTCCGCGTCATAATCAAAAGCACCATTCCAAATCCCATCATCATAGGTTCGATTGGTGTAACCTACATTAAAATATTCACACGCATAAGGGATACCATTTTTGCCATAATCGTCTACATCAACAATGTACATCAAATCGTCTCTTAGTCCATCATAATAATCAGTCCCTCTATATCCATATAAATCAAATTGACAATTTTCTCCTTGATAAAAGGTAAACTCTCCATTTGAAGCTGTCTCTCCATTATAGGTAAGCCGATCGCCACTATGACACGCATAAGGAACTGATCCATAACCAACGCCATTCTCATCCACCAAAAAAAGCGTAATAGCTCCACTTCCTACTTCACTACATCCGCTTAAAATCCATACACCAATAAATATTGCTATTGTTTTTTTGATCTTGTTCATTATCGTTTCCTTTTTTTGATATCAAGATACTATCTTATAGTGCAATTGTAATGAAATTGTGTTTTGTTGATTAGGGAATAACGAAGGTTTATTTGAGAGAATTTTGTTTTGTGCTGTTCAAAACCAAACCAAAAGGCTTTGGTTTTTGAAGGATAGTTCGATAAGAATTTATTTAGAGATAAAAAGTACAGATGTCACCTGCTTCATACTCAAAATCACCTTCTCTAAAAGTAGATGATTTAATACCAGATTTGCATTCATATTTTATCCCTCCTTGCCCCATGTTATTTTTGTCTATGATATAAATAAAGTCATTAGCTTTAGAGCCTCTATATCTATCAAAATCAAATTCGCAATCTTCTCCAGTATAAAATTTAAACTCTCCTTGAGATCCTGTTTCTGAACCATAAGATTTGCGAGTCTCTCGATCATAACACTCATAAGAAACGGATGATAGTGGAGTATTGGTTTTGTCAACCAAAAAATAAGTTGTTATTTGATCACCATCGTTATCGTCGCTACATCCATTGAGTGTCCATAATAAAAGCAAGCCTAATGCTAAAAATTTTAACCGTTTCATTGGTTCTCCTTTGATTTAAAAATGGCGAATTATACTCAAAAAATATATGGGAATCTCTAAAAACCGTCATACCGAACTTGATTTGGTATCTCATATGCCCCAAATACGAGATTGCGGGTCAAGCCTGCAATGACAAGATGGGATTTTTAGAGATGCCCATATTTGATTTTGAGTAGAGTACAAAAATTGGTAATTTTTATTCACCATGTGCTGTTTGTATCAGCCAAAGTCGCATTGCATTACTGTTTTTTACTATGATCTTTACTCCATCTTCGAGTATGACGGAGTTGCCTTTTTCTATTTTTTTGATATTTTTTGTATCGGTATGGTCGTAGAGTGTATCAAGCTTCTCGTTGACAAAAAGCCATTTGTCATTATAAAAAATACAATAACCAACTCTGCTACTCTCTTCTATTTTGAGTCTTTCGTTGGGAATGATGGAGCGATCAATATGCCATGGAAATATTGATTGGTCTTTATAGATCATCAAGCGATGGTTGTCGGGTAGAAATTTTCCTGTACCGCTTCTGTCGGTATAGAGATTAATGATTGGCAATTTGCCTTTGTATGGAGTTTGACAAAAAGGGCAGATAGGTTTTTGTGTGTTATCAAACGCGTACCATTTGCCTACACATTTGGGATTGCTACAAGGCTGTATAAGATCTATCGTTTTAATCAGTGCGTTCTCCCACTCATCGGCGGTAGGTCGTTTGGTTGGATTATGAAGTGCTTCGATAAATGCTTGTTCGAAAAGCTTAGAGAGATAAGGTCCTGTAATGGAATAGGGAAGTTTATTGGTATCAAGCCAAAATTGATCACTCTTTCGTGCGGTTTTTGGATCTGTGCGATTGCTTTTGTTGGTTGGATGTTCTATAAAAAGGGCTTCTTTTCCCATTGATAGTGTTTCGTCGTTTACTGAATCATGGATATCGTGAATCTTTTTGCCTCGAAGTGGATGACGCAATAGAAGGTATTGGTAGATGAGTACTGCTAAAGCGTGACGATCAGTATTTCGATTTGGTAAATTTCTATCGGGATGTTTTTTGTCTAAATGTGCCGTTGCTATTACTTCAGGTGCGATAAAATCAGGTGTGCCTACAACGTCGGGCGGATATTTTCCTGGTACAACCAATCCATCTATATCAATCATACACGCGTGTCCTGTGGAAGGGGAAATTAAAACATTTTTATAAGAGAGATCAGAGTGTGCCAATCCCGCTGCGTGCAATCTTCGTGTTGCTCTTGCTATCATTAGACAAAGTCTCAAATAGACACGCCAATCTCCACGTTCTCTCTCATCAAGACGTGTGAGTCTATTGGTTGGTGCAGCAAACCACTTTCCTTCTTTCTCTCTTCCTTTGATCTCTAAAAAGTCATTATTGACACTTCCATACTCAAAAAAGAAATGACGGCTATAGATGGGTAATACTACGCCATGTCGTTTGCCGTCAAATACGATGCTTTGGGGCCAACAAAAGAGTTGTTCCCAATATCTTTTATGTTCACTTTCAAAGATTCCTTTACGATACGCACCTGTAATCATCTCCAAACGTTCAAGAGCGGTCTTGTCAAGTGGATCTCTAAAAAACGCAATTGCTTTTGTGCGATCGGTCGAAAAATAGACATCTTTCATACCGCCAGAGCCGATTATCTCATCGATATAGTAGATGATTTCTCCATCGTTGGTTTGTATGGTTTTTGTATTAGTCATATTTATCTTCCTCTTTTGTTGCGTTAACGAGAGGATATTTTAATACATTTTTTTGGTTACAGGCGGGCGAGAGTATGGCAATGGTTCTATCATCATGATTGCCAATCGCCCAAAAATCCAACCATTCAAGTAGAGCTTCGCTTGATTCTTTATCACTCTCTTTGTTTAAAACAGACCAAAGTTCTGTAGTCCAAAAGTGATCCCACGACTCAAGACTCTCCAATGCCTTTTCATGATGAAAAAATGGATCACTCACACCATCTGTTGCCAAAATGAGTGCAGTAAAATCATCCACAACAACAAAATCAACTCTATCTGTGTTTTGGTAGGCATTTTCATCCAAAAATCGTGTCTGTCCCGCAAACTCTCCGTTGTCTGGTTTGCCTAAGAGAGTGACGCTTTTGTTTTTTTGATAAAGAGCGATTACACCATCTCCAACCCAAAAACTTATGATGATATGTTTGCCATTTTCGTGAAGTTTGTGTAAAGCCAAAAGAAGTGTCGTAGAGTAGGATTTGATATCGTTTTTTTTCTCGTTTGCCTCTTGGCTGAGTTTGTGGTATGCAGTGTAGATAGCACTAATGATGGTTTTATTAAATTGTGAAAGGAGTTGTTGTTTGGAGTGTTCGTTTGGATTTTGATGATTTTCTATCACTAACTTTTCAAGTGCCTCTGCTTCTTCTCCTAAAAGAATTTTTTGCAGTGCATCTACTGTTTGCTCTACAATCACCTTAGATCCTCTTCGAGAGAGTTTGTAGCTTCCGCCACCATCTGCTACTACAAGAATAGACCATTTTGATGTAGTGGTAGCAATCTTTCCATCATCATCGCGAAATGTTCCTGCGTGAGCATGAGAACGTCCTCGTTTTGATGCGTAAAATAGTCTATCTTTATCATCAGATACTTTAAAGTCCAAATCTGTATGAGGTTTGACATAAGGAAGTTCTGGATCTGGTTCGATCTCTTTCCATAGTGTTTTTGGATCAGGATTGACCGTCACAGTCAAGCTTCCTTTAATGTTTTGTAAATATCCCTTCGAAGAGTTCAGCACACCATAAAGTATCAAAAGAAAATCACCACTGTTTTGAGGTACGCCGTGAATCATAAGAGTTTCTGCACTACAAGTCATTCCACCGATAGCTTCTATCCCTTCAATTTTTTCGATAGTGATATTTTCGCTTTCGATATTTTGTGGATCTATGATTTTGAGTGTGGTTGATACTGCTTTGTTGCACACCATATTGTCAGTACGATATTTTACTTCTACGGGAGTCAAAATCTTCATACTCTTCTCCTTGAGGGTTTGATCAATAGAATCAATCGCACGACACCACTGTTTATCGTTGAGAAATATTTGCATTATAGAGTCATCTATTTCGCTGTGTATCGCACCTGCTTTGGTGCGAAAATCTCTAATCAATAGTTCGATATAGGTTTGATAACTCATATTTTTCCTTATCCTTGTCCTCGTCCTATATCAAAATTTGCATCACTATCACTGAAGACAAAATCATTTTGTGATTTACACCATGGACAAATCGCCTCTCCTTCGCCGTTGATACACATGATTTTATTGCATTTGCCACACAATGCAATAGCGATGAGGTTTCCACAATAAGGACATCCTGGTACACCAATCAATGAGTGTACATCAATCTGTTCTTCTTGGAAATCACTGCTCCATATAAAGTAAGACTCAGTCACTGGAAAACACCCTTCAAGAGAGTATTGAGGTTTTTGGATAAACCGTTCTATCGATTTGAGTGTTCCTATACGTGTATATTTGATTAAATAAGGACTGTGTGTTTTTTGGCATCGTCCTGTCAAAACTACTGTGTTTGGATCAGAAACCATTGGTTTTTTTTCATCAAGCAACACAAGAGCGTCTCCTGCTTTTGCGAGGTTGATGATACTTTCGCCTCTGTTTGATTCGACGCTTTGGCTTTGTGTAGAAATCGAACGAGAGATCCAGTCAATAAATTGCTTGAAGTCCTCCTCTCTACTCCCTTCATAAAGCAATACGTGAGGCGTAAGCTGATGTAGTATATTTGTGTCTGCACCGCTTCCGAGTGTAATCGCGACTATTGTTGCACCCGAAGCGTAATTTTTAAGCCATTTTTGAATCATTGGTTGTGGATTATCAGTAGGTTGTCCATCGGTGATCAAAAAAATGACAGGTTTCCAGTCGCCTCGCACTGTAGCGGTTTGTTTGACAAGACGCGTATCTATCTCTCGCATTAGCACCTCCAACGCCACTCCCAACGCTGTCCCGCCACCAATAGGCAGACGTGGTGAATAGAATGAGACCAAATCAACAAGCGGAGAGATCACTTGTGCTTTTCCAGCAAAAGCTATCACCGAAATATACACACTCTCCAATGCACCAGGATCTCTGCGTAGTGAAGAGATAATACGCGAAACACCTTCTTCAAGAGCCATCAAAGGAACTCCAATCATCGACTCTGACACATCCAAAAGAAAAAATATAGGCAATCTTCTCATATCACACCACGATATTGACTTCAGCAGGCGGTGGCGGAAGATGACTTGCTCCCGCCACTTCCAATCCGCCACTTTGATTACCTGTGGCAATCGAAGCAGAAACCCATCTAAAAAAAGCAGAAAATGCAGATGAATCGGTGGATTCGATCGAAACAACATGATCAGCAAACTGCTCCAAAAACTCTGTTTTAGCTTTTGGACCTGCTGCACATGCGACAATCGCACCAAACTTCAAAGTTTTAATTTTTTTTGACATCTCCGTAAAAAGCAACAAATCTGAAGGTTTGCCATCAGTCATTACAAATAGCATTGGTGCAAATGTGTTTTGCATTACATCTTTTTTGGACTGAATATCGCGATAGTATCTATTGATAAGATACTCCAACGCTTCTCCTAAATGAGTCGCTCCAGAAGAAGGCGGAATAATCTCATCAAGTTGCACCTGTTCTATAGATGTGAGTGGAAAAATCTCTTTAATCTCTCTATCAAATGTGATTAAAGAAAGAAGCACTGTTTCTAAAGCATAAGGATCTTGTTTTAATCCATGAAGTAATGCTCTCAATCCTTCATTGACTGCATTGATTGGCTCACCGTGCATAGATCCACTCGAGTCAATTAGCAGATAGACAGGCAAATGACGATTCATAATGTTTCTCCTACTATTAAATTTTGTACAATCCAAATAAGTTTAGATTGTACAAGTTTGCTAAAGCTTTGCCTTTGGCAAGAAAGGAGTCATTTTGACTCCTTGATTTGTACAGATTTAAGAGTAGAAATATTTTTCTACTCACATAAATAATGATGAATTATCTTACACTTTTTGGATTAAGGTTATCCGTTTGTGTTGATTTGATTTATCTGATTAGACATAAATCTTGCAAGAGTGACAAGTCGCGAGAGCCGTCTGCTGAAGACAACTTAGCGTTAGCGTGTAGCCTAATGGACTTTGTTCATTAGGCGTTATTTTGAGTTCTGCAAGAACTCTAATCTGTTTATTAAGCATTAATAATTTTTGTTTATACTGTTTTCGTAGCTGGAGTAACCGAGAGTGTATTTTTCACTCCTTGTTTTTTGACTCTTGGTCAGTTATTAGAGAAGAGTCCTTTTTTACCCTCCCTCCCTCCGTTTTTTGGACTCTTCTACTTTATTTTTTTTGAGTATAATCAATCCATTTTTATCACAAGGATTTGATAATGTCCAAAAAAATTGCTTCTGCAAGAATTTCTCAAAAGAGTTCAAAACTCCTTCAACAGCTCAATAATTCACTTCCATTTGACAAACGACTCTATCACGAAGATATCGCAGGTTCACGCGTACATGCTTTGATGTTGTGCGAGCAGGGGATTATCTCAAAAGAGGATTATTCAAAAATCAATGCAGGACTTTTGGAGATTTTAGAAGAGATAGAGTCAGGTCTGTTTTTGCTTGATGGAGATGATGAGGATATTCATATGGCAGTAGAGGGAAGACTCACTACAAAAATCGGTGATGCAGGCAAACGTCTTCATACAGCACGAAGCCGAAATGATCAGGTTGCTTTGGATTTTAGACTTTATGTACAGAAAAACAATCGAGAGATTGCTACGCTTTTGTTGGAAAATATTCAAACATTAATTGTCATAGCCAAAAAACACGCCACAACTTTACTTCCAGGAATGACTCATCTTCAGCACGCACAACCAATCAATTTTGGGTATCACATCATGGCGTATGTAAGTATGTTTAAGCGAGACTATCAGCGTTTTATTAGTGCTTACGAACGCAATAACTACTCTCCCATAGGATGTGCCGCATTGGCAGGTACGCCACATCCTATTGACAGACAAGCGACAGCTAAGGCATTAGAGTTTAATGCACCAACACTCAACTGTCTTGATACTGTGAGTGATCGTGATTTTGCACTTGAGATTCTTTTTAATATCGCGACTGTGATGATGCACGTGAGTCGGTTGAGTGAAGAGTTGATTTTGTGGAGTACGAGTGAGTTTCGTTGGATTACATTGAGTGATCGTCATGCAACAGGCAGTTCGATTATGCCACAGAAAAAAAATCCTGATATTCCCGAGCTCCTAAGAGGCAAAACAGGACGTGTTAATGGTAATCTCATTGGACTACTCACAGTCATGAAAGGATTACCACTTGCGTACAATAAAGATATGCAAGAGGACAAAGAAGGAGTTTTTGACTCTGTAGAAACTGCACTACTTACGCTGAAGGTACTCAACGAGATGGTAAGTGAAATGCAAGTCAATACCAAACGTATGGAAGATGCGTGTATGGTCGGACATCTTTTGGCAACAGATCTTGCAGATTATCTTGTACGTAAAGTGGGTTTGCCATTTCGAGATGCGTATTATATCACTGGAAATGTAGTCAATCTTGCTGAGAGTAGGGGAGTAGATATTTCAGAGCTTGATTTTGAAGCATTCCAAAGTATTGATGAACGTATAGGTGAAGATGTCATTGCTTTATTGGACAACAGAGTGTCAATGAATATGCGTACTTCCGAAGGCGGTACAGCAACCATAAGAACAATAGAGCAGATTGAAGTGATCGAAAAGTGGATCGAAGAGGTTCGATAATACACAGGAGTCGGACAGTATCGACTCTAAAATAAAG
>DYPM01000036.1:0-10655 GCA_020719895.1 Sulfurovum sp.
CAAGTACAGCAAGCTGTATTAGTTGCAATATAGTAGTTATGACAGTTGAAAGTGTCGTCCACTTTACTCCAGTTATGGCTTTTTGCTTAAGAGACATATTTTGCCTTTAAAAGGTTAGCTAACTTTATTTCTATTATTTTATAACTCATCATAGAGAAAAAGATTGTGATGAAAATATACGAAAGAAAAAGATAAATGCCATTATGAAACCACTAATGATAAAAAAAATATCAACACCAAATTGACCATAATTCGAAAAAAAATTACCAATAAAGTTTGTATCTTGAAAATTATAAAATTGCTGCATAAAATGATGGACAACCACTATCCAAGCTGCCCCCCCTTAAAATCTGAATAGATAAAATTTTCAAGAAAAAAATCCTCTCACCGTATCTACAACTTTTTTATTCTCTTCATCACTCATCCCAAAATACATAGGCAATCTTATAAGTCTTTCACTATCTATTGTCGTAAATTTATCTTCACTATCAAATCTACCAAACTTCAATCCAGCAGGTGCTGAATGAAGTGGTACATAATGAAACACTGCCAAAATCTCATTTTGTTTAAGATGCTCTAAAAGTGCGGTTCTTTCATCCAAGCTTTTTACTTTCATATAAAACATATGAGCATTTTGAACACAATCTTGTGGGATTATTGGCAACTCTATCAATCCTTTAGTTTCCAATTCTTTTAAACCATCATAGTATTTTTGCCAAGTAGTTAGTCTATTTTCATTTATCTCATCAGCTTTTTCAAGGTTACCCCACAAATATGCAGCACTGACATCATTCATAAGATAACTACTTCCAACATCTACCCAAGAGTATTTATCTACCATACCTCTAAAAAATAGGCTTCTATTTGTCCCTTTTTCTCGAATAATCTCTGCTCTTTGTATAAACTTTTCATCATTTATGATAAGGAGTCCGCCTTCTCCAGCACTTGTGTAATTTTTCGTCTCATGAAAACTAAATGCACCTAAATGACCTATAGTCCCAAGAGCTTTTTCTTTATAGCTACTCATCATCCCTTGAGCTGCATCTTCTACTACAAAAATGTTATGACGATTTGCAATATCCATAATAGTGTCCATCTCGCACCCTACGCCTGCATAATGCACTGGCACGATAACTTTTGTTTTATTTGTGATTGCATGCTCTATTTTTGTTTCATCGATGTTCATCGTATCAGGACGAATATCTACAAATACAATTTTAGCGCCTCGTAGTACAAAAGCATTTGCCGTGCTTACGAAGGTATACGATGGCATAATAACTTCATCGCCCTCTTGTATATCTATCAAAATTGCAGCCATCTCAAGAGCATGAGTGCAACTTGTAGTCAGAAGAGCTTTTTTGCATTGTAATTTCTCTTCAAACCATTTATGGCACTTTTTAGTAAATTCCCCATCACCTGAGATTTTACTGCTTTTCATCGATTCTATAACATATTTTTCTTCGTTACCTGTAAATGGTGGTTTGTTAAATGGTATCATTGGACTTTTCCTTCGTTTTTTAAGTATTCTTCCTCAAGTTTGAGCAGATCCTTTTTCCTATCTTTTAATCTTTTAGCTGGATTTCCTAAATATATACTCCACTCTTCAGTTCTTTTTCTAACTAAAGACAATGCGCCTATTGAGGTTCCCTCTGCTAATATAACACCTGGCATAATGATACTTCCAGCTCCCACTATAGAATGCCTTCCTAAAATAACTTCTTTTTTAGCCTCTTTTTTATACTCATCTGGGATAGTTGGATTTGTGAGAGTTCCACCACTATAATCATCAGATTGAGTAAAAACTTGAACTTGATAGGCAAGCCCTGAAAAATCTTCAAAAATTATCCCTTTTTCTCCACCAGCAACTAAACAAAATGGAGCGATATGAACATTTCTACCAATTTTAATTTTTCCAGAAATTACACAAAAATCATCTATTCTTGAATTATCATCAATTTCTATCTGGTCAAAATTATAAACGCTCGCCTTATTGCTTATTTTTACATTTTTACCAATATTCTTAAAACCTAAATTTCTTAATTCTTCTTGTGTATAATATGCCATCATTTACCCTCGAATAAATCTTTTAATTGTTTAAGGTAATTTTCTTCTGAAAAAAACTCTTTTATTTTTTTATGATTCTCTTTTTGTATTTCTACATCTATTAACGATATCTGAATATTTTCCACATCAAAAATTTTAACATCAATATCTTTAAAAAATTGCCAAGTTGATATATCACTTCGCATGTACACTTTTTTACCCAGTCCTAATAGTGTTATAGTATTACCCATCGCTTGTTGTCGCTTGTGTGCAAATATAGCTATATCAATCTCACCTAAAAACTCCAAATATTTTTCAAAAGGCATAAACTCTGTAAGAGGTATAAATTTTTCTCCAAAAAGTTCTTTGCCTTTTGCTCTCACCTCTTGAATATATTCTTCATCTCCAGAATAAGATAATGGTACAAAGATTTGAATATTGTCGTCTTTAAATTTTTCAAGACTTTGCAATACATCAATATGGTTATTTGTAGGGTTTGCTGAATTGCCTAGCTGTATATTTATAGTGCTATGCTCTTTAGATTTAATGTTAAACTCTTTATAAAGATTGCTAGGGTACGCAAAACACTCGTGATATTCACCCTTTGCTCCGTACCATTTTTTAGCTAGTTCGTAATCGCCTTTGATATAGGTAATGAAATGCCCCATTCTTTTAATAACTTGTTTTTTTATCCAGCTCTGAGTTTTTGGGAAGTAAAAATCTCCACCCCACATTATCCAGTAGCATTTTTTAAGCAACCAAGGCTGAAATAAAAGTATCCGTATCGAAGAAGAAGACCAAAGACCATGGATAATAATTTTATCAGCTTCATACATATATTTTATTAGTTCAATAAATTTGTATTTTTTGTCTATCCAAACTACATCCGTTTCTTTTGTCATTCCATATTTGTACTGTGGAGCTTGTAAAAATACAAATTGATGCTGTGTAATATCAAAATGCTCAGTAACAAAATCGATAAATGGAACATTAAATTTGTCAAGAGTCATAAGGTGGAGGATTTTATTTTTTAACATTTATTTTACCTTTCCATAATTTTTTTCATTATTCCAAATTGCAATCTTTTTAAAATGCATAGTTCTACTCCAAAAATAAAAATGAATTTGAGCCAAAGAGTAGTGCAGATAAACTCATTCTTGCTATTGTCTTTGGCAAGATCTCTCACTGCAATACGATTAAGTCGAAGTATAGCAATCGCTGTAAAAAGTCCCGCAAAGCTCTGCACATAAGAAAAAGCACCTATATAGATTTTTGAGTACCTATATAGATTTTTGATACCGCCATAAACATGTAGGAATTGTTTATAATGCTTTTTGTTGTCGGATAAAGTTTTATCCGACTTCTGCGTGCCAAAACAATACCTTTCATTAATTGTAATCCTTTGACTATCACTATTGAAAATATCCATCGTATAGACTTTCTCTCACACATCTTCAAGAGCGTTCTCCATACGATTGGCGACGATCGCATCGCACACATCAAATCCTAAAAAAGCCATCAACATATTACTCCAATCAAAGTTTGTATTTTGCGAATATCAGACTCATGCAGTGTCCCGATTGTTCCCTCATTCCCAAGCTGAAGCTTTGGAACGAGGAAAAAGTTTCAAATTTATCTTCATGGTTATTCATTTTGCACTCCTAAATGGATTTATAATCATAAGTCGTTCATCAATCAATAAGCCATCATGCATATCTTCACTATATAACTCTAAACAGCCATTTTCCAATGCTGAAGAGACTATCAAGCTATCCCAATAGCTAAATTTATATCTATTTTTGATTTCCATTGTCTTTAAAATCGTCGTTTCGCTTATTTGTAAAACTTTAGCAGATTTCATTAGAAGCTTTAGACTATATTGTATTTGCTCTTCATTAATTTTATTTTTTAACAGTGCGTTATAGTATTCACTACATACCTGTGTTGAAATAAATACATCAGACCCATAGTCCATGTTTGACAAAAAGAGCTTTGCCAATTCATGCTTTTTTTGATCTTCTCTGTTTTTATGATTTTTCATAAATGAATAGACAAAAATATTTGTATCTATAAAGATTTTATCTCTCATTTAGCTCATCTCTGTTGTATTTCACAAAAGAATCTACTTCTTGAGAAGATTCTAAAAAGTTTTTAAATCTTTGAGTTTTTGGCTCACCGATTTTTTCTTCTGATTGATCAAAGAGTAATATCACTTTAGCATGTCTATTGGCAACCTTTTCATACTCTTTGATTTCTATAAATTTATCTGTGATATATGTTTCAAACTCTATTGCATACATTTTTGCTCCTTTGCCTTATAAAAATATCCCACGTATAAACCTTTTCTCTCACATCTTCAAGAGTACTCTCCATACGATTGGCGACGATCACATCGCATACATCAAATCCTAAGAAAGCCATCAACATACTACTCCAATCATAGTTTGTATTTTGCGAATATCAGACTCATGTAGTGTCCCTATTTTAGAGATGACGACATCTTTATCTATGGTTGCAATGGATGACTTAAATACAGACGGCTTGAGCAATCCTGCTTCCTGCCAACAATCAAGCTCCAACTCATAATCCAATTTATTGTTGTGACTGCTTGAGATAGCCAAAACCATCAGTGTTTCTCTTCTATTTGTATTAAATATTTCCGATGAAATGATTACGACTGGTCTTGCTTTGTATTTTAGACTACTTGCAAAAGGAAATTTCACAACGACCACATCATACTTCAAGAAATTTGTCATACACGCTATCCTCTTCGTTATCCCATATTTTCTCTAAAGCGTTTTGTGAAAGGATCATAAACTCTTGCGTATCATTTTTGTCTGAAACAATCTCGCATTTTGCGATGATATTCTCTTTTAAATTTTGAACAATATTTAAAACGATATCAATATTTGAGTCTTCAACATCAAGCGTTACCGTGTACATACTTTTTTCCTAACTATCACTATTGAAAATATCTCTTGTATAGACTTTCTCTCTCACATCTTCAAGAGCACTCTCCATACGATTGGCTACGATCACATCGCAAGTGGATTTGAAACTGTCGATATCTTTGATGACTTTCGAGTAGAAAAACTCTTCTTCTTCGAGTACTGGTTCATACACTACCACTTCGATCCCTTTGGCTTTGATCCGCTTCATAATGCCTTGAATTGCGGAGCTTCGGAAGTTGTCGCTTCCTGACTTCATCACTAGTCTGTAAACGCCGACAATCGGTTTGGCGGATGCTTTTGTCGCTTTTTTGATGATAGAATCAGCGATAAAATCTTTGCGTGTGCTGTTGGCGTTTACAATCGCTTCGATCATATTGGACGGTACATCTTTGTAGTTGGCAAGGAGTTGTTTGGTGTCTTTAGGTAGACAGTACCCGCCGTAACCAAAGCTTGGATTGTTGTAGTGTGTGCCTATTCTTGGATCAAGACCGACACCTCTAATAATCTGCTCAGTATCAAGTCCATGGGCTTCACAGTAAGAATCCAGCTCATTGAAGTACGCCACACGCATCGCCAAATAGGTATTGGAGAAGAGTTTGACCGCTTCGGCTTCAGTTGAGTCGGTAAAGAGGATATTGATATTCTCCTTGATTGCTCCTTGTGCCAAAAGATCGGCAAAGATTTTTGCTCTTTCGCTTTTTTCGCCTACAATAATACGACTTGGATAGAGATTGTCATAAAGTGCTTTACCCTCTCTAAGAAACTCTGGAGAGAAGATGATATTGGAGGTATTGAACTTCTCATTGATCGCTTTAGTATAACCTACTGGAATAGTAGATTTGATCACCATTGTAGTGTTTGGATTGATACTGAGTACATCGGCGATAACATATTCGATTGATTTAGTGTTGAAGTAGTTGGTTTCGGAGTCATAGTCAGTAGGAGTAGCGATAATCACATAGTCCGCATCACTATAAGCCAACTCTTTATCAAGTGTAGCTGTAAAGTTGATGTCATCTCTCAAAAGGAACTCTTCTATCTCTTTATCCACGATTGGGGATTTTTTATCATTAAGAAGTGCAACTTTTTCGGGAATAATATCAAGTGCCACGACTTGATTGCGTTGTGCCAAAAGTAGACCGTTTGAAAGACCTACATAACCTGTTCCTGCAATGGCAATTTTCATAGTTGAATCTCCTGCCTTTTTAAAGAGTCTTAAATTATACTTTGTATTTAATAACAACTCTCTAAAGTGGACAACACCGTTTTGAGCATTTTTGAGAGTCTTCGGTTTGATAACACGCAAAGAAGAGAGTCTCATAACCGATAAAACCCTCTATACCACTTGACAAACTCCTCAATCCCGCAAGATAGTTTTGTGTCAGGCTTATAGCCAAAGTCTTTGATCAAATCATTTGTATCAGCATAGGTGGAAGTGACATCACCTTGTTGCATCTCCATAAAATGCTTTTTTGCTTTGATGCCAATCGTATCTTCAAGCGTCTCTATGAATGCCATGAGACTTACGGGTGCGTTATTGCCGATATTATAAAGTCGATACGAGGCACTTGAGAGTGCTGGATTGGGATTGGTGCTATCAAACTGATCGCTGGGCGTTGCAGGTTTTTCGATCACCTTGATGACACCATCGACAATATCATCAATATAGGTGAAATCTCTACTCATATCTCCGTGATTGAATACCTTGATTGCTCTATCATTCAAAATTGCATCAGCAAATAGCATCGGAGCCATATCAGGTCTTCCCCACGAACCATAGACGGTAAAAAATCGAAGTCCTGTGGTTTGAATCCCATAAAGATGAGCATACGTGTGTGCCATCATCTCATTGGATTTTTTGGTCGCAGCGTAGAGACTAATGGGATGATCAGTATGATCAGAGGTTTGAAAAGGTTGTGAAGTGTTTAGACCATAGACTGATGAGCTTGAAGCATAAGAGAGATTTTTCACATCATAGTGTCTACATGCTTCAAGGATATTCAAAAATCCGACGATATTGCTATCAATATAAGCTCTTGGATTCTCTATGCTGTATCTCACACCTGCTTGTGCAGCGAGATTGCAAACAGCATCAAACTTTTGGATTTCAAAGAGATGATTGAGAGTCTTGAAATCTTCAAGATTTGCTTTGATAAAAGTATGATTTGGATAGACAGAAGAGGTGACAACTTCACCATATATAATAGTATCTCTTTGGATACCCAGTTGTGCGAGTCTTGCATATTTGAGGTTTACATCATAGTAGTCGTTGATATTATCAAGTCCTACTACGCTATAGCCTTTTTCCAAAAGCTTTTTGGCTAAATGGAAACCGATAAATCCTGCTGTGCCTGTGACTAATATTTTCATCATTTATCTATTTCTGATTCAAATACCACGCATACATTCGTTTGATTCCATCATCAAGCTCTACTGTATGTTTCCAGCCCAATCCGTGGAGCTTACTCACGTCGGTGAGTTTTTTCATTGTTCCATCGGGTTTATCGGTGTTGAAGTAGAGTTCACCTTTAAAGCCAATAATGTTCTGTACAGTTTGAGCGAGTTCTTTGATGGAGATATCTACACCTGTACCGATATTGATATGGGTGTTGCGTATCTCTTGTGTTTTGACACTGTTTGGTGTACAACTCTCATTGCTTCCGTCTAATGCTTTGTAGGTGTCTTTGAAATCTCTATTTTCAAGCAAATAAACACACGCATCTGCCATATCTTCAGAGTAGAGAAACTCTCTTCGCGGATTGCCTGTTCCCCAAATCTCTACTTTATCAGCACTCACACCAAACTTTGAAAGATACGCCTTGGCTTCCTCTATCGTCTCAACGCCGAGATCTTTTATGACGGCAACCTCATCTCCTTCATTGAGCAACTTTGCTAAATGAATCTTACGAATCAATGCTGGAAGTACATGAGACTTCTCAAGGTCAAAATTGTCGTTTGGTCCGTAGAGGTTTGTGGGCATGACTGAAATATAGTTGGTGCCATACTGAATGTTGTAACTCTCACACATCTTGATACCTGCAATTTTGGCAATCGCATAAGGCTCATTGGTGTACTCAAGCGGACTGGTGAGCAGACAATCTTCAGGCATGGGCTGTGGTGCTTCTTTGGGATAGATACATGTACTTCCTAAAAAAAGAAGTTTTTTGACTCCATTAAGATAACTGCAGTGAATGACATTGTTTTGAATCGCAAGATTTTCGTATATAAACTCGGCCCTGTAGGTGTTGTTGGCGACAATACCACCTACTTTTGCAGCTGCCAAAATGACATATTCTGGCTTTTCGGTTTCAAAAAAATCTGCAACCGCCTCTTGAGAGACAAGATCAAGCTCTTTATGAGTACGATAGACCAAATTGGTATACCCTTTGGCTTCAAGGTTTTTGACAATCGCAGAACCCACAAGTCCACGATGTCCTGCGATATATATTTTGCTGTTTTTATTCATCTTTGCATCCTATCTCTTTACAAAATACCGATTGTATCTGATTAAATTTTGATTCCTTAATAGTACCGATCAATCTGCTTTCTATAATGTTTTTCTTATCAATGGCACTTATTTTAGGAACAATAACAACAGATTTTTTTCTCATTTCGCCGCTTTGCATATCGTCATTGGTCAATACAACCCCTTTTCTTTGTAGATTTGAAGTGATTGGCATATAAAGATAATCATTTTGTAGTTCTTTGAAAATCAAAATGGGTCTTCCCTTAAATTGAGTAAAATCAGAATAAGAGATTTGAGTAAAATAGATACTTTTTACCATTGCGTATAATCCTCATCTTCATCATCGTAATCGTTTGATGATAGACCAAATGCATACATTCCAAAGTTTTCAATCTCTTCATCATTCCAATACTCCCACTCTATCTCTTCAAGAGAGTCACTTTGCACTAAAGGAGTTTGCTGAAGTACTAATCTTTTTTGCTCCAAAGATTCCGTCTTATCTTCGATAATGACAACTTCACTCTTTGGAAGATGTTGCAAAAAAGATATCACTTTTTCAAAAGCAGTATCTTCTATTTTGAGTGTAAGTATGTGCATTGTTTACTCAAAATAACTCATGATCTGATATCCACCTTCTTTGAGATAGACATCTTTGGTCATCAGTTTTAAGTCGCTTTGCATCATATCATCTACGAGACTTTGGAGATTGTATTCTCTGTTCCATCCAAGTTTTTGTTCTGCTTTGGTCGGGTCTCCTAGCAAAAGATCAACTTCGGTTGGTCTAAAATAGCGTGGATCAACCGCTACTACTTCTTTTCCGATCTCAACTTGATACTCTGGATTGTTACAAACTGCCACATACCCTTTTTCATCAATCCCTTCGCCTCTAAACTCAAGCTCAACGCCACAATAGCCAAATGCCATACGCACAAAATCTCTTACCATTGTAGTTTGACCTGTCGCAATCACCCAATCCTCAGGCTCATCTGCTTGAAGAATCATCCACATCATCTTGACATAATCTTTAGCGTGTCCCCAGTCGCGTTTTGCATCGAGGTTCCCAAGATAGAGTTTGTCTTGAAGTCCCAATGCAATCTTAGCTGTCGCACGGGTGATTTTACGGGTAACAAATGTCTCACCTCTTACTGGTGATTCGTGATTGAAAAGAATACCGTTACACGCAAACATACCATACGCTTCTCTGTAGTTTACAGTGATCCAAAACGCATACATTTTTGCTACTGCGTAAGGGCTTCGTGGATAAAATGGTGTGGTTTCGCTTTGTGGTACAGCTTGCACTTTACCGTAGAGTTCAGAAGTAGAAGCTTGATAAATTTTGGTTTTTTGAGTGAGCCCAAGGAGTCTCACCGCCTCAAGAATTCTAAGCGTCCCTGTGCCATCTGCGTTGGATACATACTCAGGCATTTCAAAAGAGACATGTACGTGACTCATCGCAGCGAGATTGTATATCTCATCGGGTTGCGTCTCTTGAATCAAACGGGTAAGGTTCATCGAATCTGTCAGGTCGCCAAAATGTAAAATAAAGTTTCTATCCTCAATATGCGGATCTTGATAAAGATGGTCGATACGATCGGTATTGAAAAGCGAAGTTCTTCGTTTTACGCCATGTACGATATACCCTTTTTTGAGCAAAAACTCTGCGAGATAACTCCCGTCTTGTCCTGTGATTCCTGTGATGAGTGCAACTTTTTGTTCAGCCATTTGATTCTCCTTTTGGTGCTTGATGTGTGTTTTTAAAATAATCTTTGACATAAGGATGCACCTCGCTACTCTGTATGAGTGCATCAATCCCAAACCACTCATACGTTGTATGTTGAGCTTTGGGTAAATTGTCAAGATCGCCTACCGTGATACTATATCCATGATTGACATAATGGGTTGAGATGGCTTCATCTGCGAAACTATCGTCATAAAAATGTTCAAAAACACCTATAAATTGTGACTTAACGATATCCAATTCAATGCCAATCTCCTCTTTTGCAATGCGTCTCATCGCATTTTGCATCGTCTCATTTTTATAGATTCTTCCTCCAAGCGTAAAATAATATCCCTTCGCAGGTGCATTAAGACGCTTGCCTAATAAAATCTCCTCTTTGTCATTTTTGACAATAAAATCGATTGAGATGAGTGGAGTATACTCAACGATGGTTTTAAATATCTCTAATGGTAACACT
>DYPM01000036.1:10755-15941 GCA_020719895.1 Sulfurovum sp.
TTGTTTCTATCAAAGTCATCTTCAATTCTGACGATATCGTCTTCACCTGTATATTCGCCAACTTGAGCTTCAATCAAAACTACTGGAATACGTCCTTGGTTTTCAAGTCTATGAACTTCGCCCATCTTAATATATGTCGACTCATTTGGTCTTACTAAACGGGTTTCATTCCCAACTGTCACCGTCGCAGTACCGCTTACTACAATCCAATGTTCGTTTCTATGGTAGTGTTTTTGAAGACTCAATCGTTTACCAGGCTTAACATCAATGCGTTTTATTTTGTATTTTGGTGTATCTTCAAGTATTGTGTAAGTTCCCCACGGTCTGTGAGCAGTGAGGTGAATATTGTCAAGTTCAGTCTCTCGCCCATTAAGCTCTTTGACGATATCTTTGATCTTTTGAGAGCTTCCTTTTTTAGAGACCAAAAGTGCATCTGGTGTATCGACAATAATCAAATCATCCACATCAGCCAATGTTACCATGCGTCCTGAAGTGTGGACAAAGTTGTTTTGAGAATTAATGGCAATGATATTTTTATCTACACTATTGCCATTTTCGCAACGCTCAAACTCTTCTGCCAATGAATCAAAACTTCCCAAATCGCTCCAGCCAATATCCGCAGCAACCACTTTGACATTTTTGGATTTTTCCATTACAGCATAATCGATACTGTCTTCGGGAATAGCATTCATATCATTATAATCGATTTTGGTGAGGGTTTTCAGCGTAGTATTACTGATAGCTTCTTGACACGCTTCATAGATGCGAGGAGAGTGCTGTTGAAGCTCATCCAAAAAGACTCCTGCTTTAAAACAGAACATTCCAGAGTTCCAATAAAAGTTCCCCAAAGAAAGATACTCTTGGGCTTTCTCTTTGTTTGGTTTTTCATGAAACGCAGTGACATCTTCTCCATTAGATTCAATATATCCATATCCTGTCTCAGGATAATTTGGCGTAATACCAAAAGTCACCAAATGATTTTGCTCTGCAAGCTCTTTGGCTCTTTGCAAAATCTTGTGATACGCAGGATGATTTTTGATAAGGTGATCAGATGGAGTAACCAACACAATCTCATCACGCTCAAGCGTAAGACACGCTAATGCTATTGCTGGTGCTGTATTTTTGGGTATTGGTTCTAATAAAAATTGATTGTTTTCTATCTTCAACTCTTCAAGTTGATCAACTGCCAAAAAATATTGATCTATATTGGAAACAATATATTGTTTGTCTACCAATGCTTTATTGCGCAATACATTGAGTTGAAATAGAGACTTGGTTCTCTCTTTAAAAAGTTTAATAAACTGTTTAGGCATAAGTTTTCTGCTTATTGGCCAAAGCCTTGTACCATTACCGCCACACAAAATAATATTTGTCATCTTGTATCTCCTCGCTTAATTATAAAATTTATAAACACTATCAATTCCACTCGCCTTTTTGTAGTTTACTTAAAAATGGTGATTTTTAAATTATACTCGAACAAAGTAAATTTTAAAAATCAATTTTACCATCAATCTAATATCTCATTTTGTATCGCCTCCCATACTTTAATGGCCTGAAAGTGAGCTGCTACATCGTGACATCGTACAATTGTTGCACCGCTCTCTAATGCTTTAAGGTGAATTGCTAATGTGCCAGGAAGTCTCTCCTCGATTAGTGTCGGTATGATTGTATCAATCATTGATTTGCGACTTGCCCCTACTAAAAGCTCACATCCAAATGAAGTAAAATGTCGCATATTTTGCAACAGTCTTATGTTGTGAGCAACACTTTTGCCAAATCCTATTCCTACATCAAGAATGATTTTGTCACGTCTCAATCCCAACGCTTCGCACTTTGAGATACGCTCTTCAAAAAAAGCACTCACTTCTGCAGTTATGTCTTTATAAAAAGGGTTGTGTTGCATCGTTTGAGGTGTTCCTTGCATATGCATAATGCACAAAGTTGCATTATGCTCTATGGCAAGTTCAATAATCTTTTGATCGCTTGCTCCCGTGATATCATTTACCATTCCAAACCCACACTTTAAAGCATACTCAACCACGCTTGGCGTATAACCATCGATACTAAATAGTGCTTTTTGGTATAGCTTTTGTGCTTTGATTGCATCACAAATAGGTTGGATACGAGACATCTCTTCTTCAATAGAGACACTTAATGCTCTAGGACGAGATGAAACTGCTCCAATATCGACGATTGTCGCACCCTCTTCTATCATCTTCTCGCATGCACAGATTGCGCTATCACCAACAAAACGACTTTTTTGATAAAAACTATCGTCATTGGCGTTGATTACTCCCATTATGCGTATAGGATAATTTTTAGATTCGAGAAAGCGTTTGAGTGTTTTGGCAACCTCTTTGAGTCCAAAAGGCTGGGCAAGCTCTTTGCGTGAGAGGATTTCGATATGTTTTTTAGTGCCAATCAGCAGACAATCATATGCAGGCTTTTCACAATTCACAACGCCACTTGGCACAGCAAGATCAGCACCGATACTAAGAGCGTCTTGTTTGAGGATATTGACAGCTGGAGCTTTGAGATCTTTGATCAAAATATAAAAAAGTTCCATTTTGTTTGCCATTATCGCCACTCCGCCACTCTCTACACCAAGAGATCGTAACAGTGCTTTTGGATCATAAATATCACCCAATCTATAAATATCCATTATGATCCTTTTAAAACTATGCGTTTCTCTTTTTTTTGGTGAGCAGTTTCAAAAGTACTGCTCCGAGTACAAAAGGAGGTGGCGAACCCATATCCAAAGCAATAAATGCATTTGAAAAAAGATGCAAGCTTTTTTCATCTAAAGCATATAGATTTGACTGCATCGCTTGTGTAGCAATACGCTCTATGATGCGTGTCATCTCTTTAGCATTTGTGCGTTGATGGCGTTGCAAAAATTGATACACATCCTCCAAGGTGAGTTTTTCTACATCAAGCCCCAAAGACTCCTTATCAATCGTATCATTTAGCATCACTATTGGTAAACGCGATCGGATGGTATTTAGCAGTGTTGCTTTGTTTGGTGTGATCATCACAAATGCTTTGTTTGGTGGTGGCTCTTCGATGATTTTGAGAAGTTTGTTCTGTGCAAGTGGTGAAAAGATTTTGGCTCCCATCACAATCACTGTCAATACTTCGCTTGCTATATATGCTTTTTCGATTACCAACTTGGCATTGTCAAGCTTAAACTCCTCTTCTTCTATTATTTTAATGATTCGCTCTGTTGTTACTAAAGCCTCAAGCGAAGCGATACATGTTTCTATTTTTGAGGTGATAACCACTTGACTCTCGAGTCTCATTCTTCTAAATCCAATTCTCCAAAAAGATACGCCGAAAGCGTCTGATCAAACAATTTATACATTTGAAGAAGTTTAATATCCAAATGAGAATCAGTAGTACGAAAAAGGAAACTATTTTGAATCTCTTCGTCCATAATCCACAAAAAGTTATCATCACTCCGAAGTGCTAATTTGGTATAAGGGTGATTGCCTTTACCGATATACCAAACAAAATAACCGTTCGGATAAGAGATCTCAAGTAGATCTTCAAGCAGTTCTATATCATGAACATTTTGTAGTTCACTTAAACGTGGAAATATCTCAACCAACTGAAAAAATGACAAAAATGGTCGATGATTACCTAACTGATTGACTTTATTTAGAATATATTTAGCAAACCATTTTCGATCTTCGTCAGTCACCAACATCACTGATTTTCCATCTATAATCTGTTTGACAGCACCACGCACCAAAGGTGCCCAATAGTGACGATGCTCTTCCATCCACGAGAACGAAGAGGACTCTTCTCTGATAGCATCAAGCGTCCAGCCAAGAAGTTGTTTCACGCGACTACTTATCTAGCTCGTACGCCTCATGAAGTGTGCGTACCGCAAGCTCTCCATATTTTTCGTTTACTATCATTGATATTTTAATCTCCGAAGTGGCAATCATTTGGATATTGATACCGTTTTGAGCCATGATTGAAAACGCTTTGGCCGCAATACCAGAGTGAGATTTCATTCCTACTCCCACGACAGAGACTTTGCATATCTTCTCATCAAAATCCATATCTTTAATATCATGATCAAAATTTTCCATTACAGTTTTAGCATTCTGCAACTCACTTTGAGGCACTGTAAATCCAAGGATAGTCTCTCCATCAGAAGTCGCACTGTTTTGGATAATCATATCAACATTGATAAGACAATCTGCCAACTTTGTAAAAATCTGCGCTGCAATGCCAGGTTTGTCTGATACGCCTCTCAATGTTACTCTTGCTTGATTTCTATCCAAAACTACACCACTTACTAAAACCGATTCCATATTTTCACTCTCCTCTGCTATCAATGTACCTGCATTATCACTAAAACTACTTTTGGCATAAAGCTTCACTTTGAGTTTTTTTGCCAACTCTACTGATCTATTTTGTAGCACTTTTGCTCCAAGACTTGACATCTCCAACATCTCATCATACGATATTATGTCAAGTTTTTTGGCTCGCGGTTCGATACGCGGATCAGTAGTATAAACTCCATCTACATCTGAGTAGATTTCACATTGATCCGCACCAATCGCACCAGCAATCGCAACCGCTGAAAGATCCGAACCGCCACGTCCAAGAGTAGTGACACTTCCATCTTTGGTAATCCCTTGAAATCCTGCCACAATCACCACTTTGCCCGACTCAATCGCACTTTTCATAGGAGATGGATCAATCTCTTCGATACGAGCATAAGTGTGTACGCTATCAGTCACAATCCCCGCTTGTCTACCTGTCATAGCAACCGCGTCCACTCCTTTGGCTTGAAGTGCAATCGCAAGAAGAGCTGCCGTCACACGTTCGCCCGAACTAAGTAACATATCCATCTCTTTTTTTGCTGGCGTAGATGTAAAATGTTCTGCATACTCAATAAGCTTATTGGTCTCACCACTCATTGCCGAAACGACTACAACCAAACTATTTCCAAGCTCTTTTGTTTTGATAACGCGAAACGCAACGTTTTCGATACGCTCAAGACTTCCCACGCTTGTGCCACCATATTTTTGTACAATTAACATCCGACTTGTTCCTTTTTTTATTTGATGCAACACACTTTCAACGAACAAGTTCGTTGAAAGTGGCAGGGACAAAATTGTCCCTACAACCCCCTAAAGCTACGAAAAACAAGTTTTTCGAGAGGTTTCAGT
>DYPM01000161.1 GCA_020719895.1 Sulfurovum sp.
TATTCTGCAACTCAAACCAATGAACTACTTCTCTTTTGAGTGTCGCCTCTTTGCGGCTTGCAAAATGCTCTTTGATATCAAACTCTAAAGTGCCATATCCCTCTTTGTAGATAGCAATAAACTTTGCATAGTCGCTCTCTTTCATTGCACTCACTTCATAGGTTACGCACTCATAGTCAATAGTATCAATGTTGACAGTTTCTCTTGAGCGTTCATTTAGGTTGATACTTCCATACCGTTGAGACTCTTGTAGTGCCATATTCATTTCGCCATAAGCCCTTATAGAAGCAAAAGTATGTTGAAATTGCGAAAGTGAGAGTGTGTTATATCCATAGATAACAGTCGCTTCTTCCTTAGAATATCCCCATCCGCCACCAATTTCAAGGTTAATATCAAAATGTTTTTTGATCAAAAAGCGAAGATCGCCTTCTGTTTTTAGATGCCAAAACTGCTCCATTGTACTCTCCTTCGATAGCGTGAAATACCGTTAAAAAAGTGCGTAGATGATTTTGGTAATGACAAAACCACCAATCACCAACCACAAAAACATCGCTGACGCAGTGTAAATTGGAGCAAGACCCAATCCTCTAAATTTGGCAAAACGTGTTCCCATTCCTAAAGCTGTCATGGCCATAGTCAAAAGAAAAGTATCAATCTCGTTGATGCCGTCTACGACACCTATTGGAAGAAGATGAAGTGAGTTAAAGCCCGCCATTCCAATAAAAAAAACTGCAAACCAAGGAATGACAAGTTTTACTTTATCACTACTCTCTTCACCCTCTTTTTTGGTGCTGTAGCTTAGATAAATCCCCAAAAGAATCAACATTGGAGCAATCATAATCACACGTGTCATTTTGACAATCACTGCTGCGTCCGCCATCTCTTTGGATGCGTTAGGAATCGAGGCTGGCACAGCAACCACTTGTGCAACTTCATGAATCGTACCGCCCACATAAATACCAAACTCTTTGGCACTCATATGCAAAAACCCCGTTGCAGGCTCGATGATTCCACTATAAAGCACAGGATAAAGAAACATCGAAATAGTCCCAAAAAGCACTACCATTGATACCGCAATCGCCGCTTTGTACTCTTCGGACTTAAGCACTGGTTCAGTCGCAAGCACTGCGGCCGCACCACACACAGAAGCTCCCGAAGCGGTGAGCATAGAGGTGTCTTTTTCCATTCCAAAGATTTTATATCCAAGCCACGTTCCAAAAATAAATGTCGAAGAGAGCATTAAAAGCGATACAAGAAATCCTGCCATTCCAACATCAACAATCTCCTGAAATGTCAATCGAAAACCATAAAAAACAATTGCAAATCGCAAAATCTTTTTGGCAGAAAAGGTAATGCCTCCTTCCCACTCTTTGGGAAAATGATTGTGAAGTGTATTGGCATAAAAAATACCCAAAACAATGCCAATCACCAATGGAGAAAGCCCCAACGCTCGCACAGAAGCCAAATCAGCAACAAAAGTCGCCGCCGCTGCAAAAATAGCCACAAAAAGGATACCGCTCACAGTATCTTTACGTTTTTCCATAGAAAATGGCATTTTAAACCCTTCAATAAATTTGATTATATATGAAAAATTATACTATTTTTTTGATATACTTTACACATAAGAAACATTGAAGAATATTCTAAAAAACATCAATTGCACAAAAGGTAACTATCGATGAAAATGACACTTAGACAGATGGAGATTTTCCTTAATGTAGTCGCTTCGGGGCATTTGACGAATGCGGCAAAAGATATGGATCTTAGCCAATCGGCAATCTCAATGTCAATCAAAGAGTTTGAAGCGATTTTGGGCAGACCTGTCTTTGATCGTATCAACAAACGGTTGGTACTCAACGAAGTAGGGCGTGCATTACACCAAGAGATCGAACCACTTTATCGAAAACTAAGCGATATCGAATTTGAGTTTAAGAATTCAGAAAACCGTGGAGTTATTCGTGTAGGTGCAAGTACGACCATTGTGGACTATCTGATGCCGTCAATTATCTGTAGTTTTATGAGTGCCTATCCTGATGTCAAAATCACACTCAAAGAAGGAAACACCAAAGAGGTCTCAGAGATGATTGAAGAGGGAAAAATTGACATAGGATTTGTCGAAGGATTTGTATCCAGTCCAAATATCCTCAAAGAGTGTATCGGCGTAGATGATCTGATCGTTATCACATCAGATAGATCTTTGGCAAGTTCAGCCTATATCGACTCTTTGGCAAAATATCGTTGGGTTTTACGCGAAGAAGGTTCGGGAACGCGTGAAGTATTTCTCAACTACATCAAAGACAAAGTTGATGGACTCAATATATTTTTAGAGTTAGGTCATACGGAATCTATCAAAAGTATTTTGATGAACCGTTCATGCTTGACGTGTCTTTCGCGTATCTCAGTAGAACAAGAGCTTTTTGAGGGAAAACTTTTTCAAGTTCCTGTCAAAAATTTTGAATGCAAACGTGATTTTTTGATGATTCACCACAAAGACAAATACCGCAGTACGCTTTTTGAAAAATTTGTTTTTTTCTCCAATAAAATGATGTTTGAGATGATCAACAAACGTGACTATCGCCTTAGCGTAGAAAAAAAATAGCTCTCTTTGTGTTAAGATTTCTAATCAAAATATCTGTTTTATTAGAAAATTCGATTTA
>DYPM01000162.1 GCA_020719895.1 Sulfurovum sp.
CGTATTATAACTTCAATCACAAGAGAAACGCTTTTGATTGATCTGTCTAATCACTTCACATACCACTTCAAAAGTACGCTTCACTGAATCAAGATGAACTTTTTCTCTAATAGAGTGAGGATATCGAATCGTTGGACCAATAGAGGCAAATTGCATATTTAGATATTTTTTAGCGATCACACCACACTCCAATCCTGCGTGAATTGCAGTCATCTTAGAAGCTCCAAATACCTTTTTTACTGCACTATCTACAATTTGTGTGAAATCATTTTGTTCAGGTTTCCATGAAGGATATTTATCTTCATGTAGCACCTCACATCCGTATGAAGTCAAAAATCTCTCCATCTCATCAGAAATCGTACGAAGTCCTTCATCGCTCATCGCTCTTGCACTGCTCTCTATGACTATTTTTCCATCTTCTTTGGTATTGATGATTGCAAGATTGATACTTGTATCAGGAATGCCGAGCGTTTCGTTGTGTTGATGCACTCCATGTCTAAAATGTGCAATCAATGCTATAAGCTTCTCTCCTTCTGATAAAATCGACGGTGCTAATTCAATCTTCTTGCATCGAATCTCTCCTTTTGATTCAAGTGACACCAAAGAGTAAACTACCGCTACAGCACTTGATGCGATAGCATTACGTCGTTCTCCTCCATAAAAACTTGCTATCTGCGTGACTTTTGATTCATAAAGAAACTCTCCCAAAAGCTTGATTGCAGATGGAATTCCTTTGTCGATATCCACACCAGAGTGACCTCCAAGAAGTCCCGATATTGATACTTCATAACAATCTCCTATGCCATTTTTGTGTTCTGAAAAAAGTGTTGCAGTGATATCAACACCGCCAGCACATCCAATACACACCTCAGCTTCCTCTTCGCTATCAAGATTCAACATCACTTCGCTTTGAAGTTCAAAAGCAAGTGCGTTTGCTCCGATGAGTCCAACCTCTTCATCAGCCGTAATCACAAACTCTAATTCAAGTCCTTCATCCATCAAAACCATCATCATCGCAATCGCCACACCATTATCCGCACCCAATGAAGAGTCTTTAGCAAACATCCATCCATTTTCTATGGTAGTCTCTATTGTAGGAGCTTTTCCGATACAGACCATATCGTAGTGAGCTTGTAGCGAAAGTTTTGGTGTTCCTTTAAAGATCAAAATATTTTTATTTTCATCCACCAATACACGATATCCTCGTTGCGATGCAAAGTCTCTCAAAAAATCCACCATTGCGTCACTATTGCGACTACAATGCGGTATCTGCGTCAAAGTTTGGAAATATTCTATAATCACACTCTTTTCCTTTTGTAATGATTCAATTATTTTTAAGATTAATATTTCCAAAATGTTACCATTTTTTAGTACACTTCGATTGTCTTAATAAATTTTTATTTCGATATTATTTTGAGTTTTCAAAGAACTCTTCCAAAACAGAAAAAAGGAAAAAAATGAGACAAATTTTTTTGGCAGTATCAGCGTGGACAAGTATGATTTTTTTTACTGCGTGTTCTGAAATTATCAACAAAGAAGACGAAGCAAAAGCAACAGACTATGTAGTCAAAAAACAAGGAACTATCACCGTATCAGGAGATATCAACAAAACATACTACAACTACTCAAACCTCATCAATGGAACTTACACTTCAGTCTATTATCCTACTTATGATGACAATCTTAGTGTTGGATTTGAAGTGGTAGCTTTCCCATCTTTTGAAGAGTTTACCTCTTCAGGCCACAGTTTTGTCACAAAATTCTACTCTACATCGTTAATCGAAGATGATCTTTTGACGATTAATAAGCTTGATTTTGTCACACTTATCAACGAAGGAATGTTTTATGTTGATGAAAATATAAGCGTTAATATCACCGATGCTTCAATGACTGGAGGCACTGTGTATATTAGTGGTGAATTCAACGCTACAATGATTGGTGTGAACAGTAATTTTGCCACAGACAACAACCTCACACTTGAAGATATTAGCAATCTTGAAGATAATCTCACATCGGAAAAAAATATCTCTGTAATCTTTAGTAACCTAATTATTCCAGCCAACACCAACCAATAATTCACAACGAAGGAAATTTTATGAAAAACACAATGCTTACTACACTCACCGCACTCGCAATAGTTTCATTTGTAGGATGTACTCCAACCGAAGATGATCTCAAAAATGCTGTGGGCAATGCACTCACTGAAGATGCAGGAAGCGTCTCTATGAATGGAGATATCACACAAGTATTCAAAGTATTCAAAACAAACGGAAAATCAATCTCGCTATACACAAACAATACACTCACAGTGGCTTCTATCAAAGATTTTGCAGAACTTCAAAATGAAAACAACTACTTTACATTTACAATTCCAGTGACTTCAACAAGCATTTCTGATATCCAAAATGCAAATATTGTCACATTGATTGCTTACAAAAAAGATGGCAATGTCTATAGAGAAACCAACAGCTCTGTCACTATCACAGAAGCAACAAACACCAACGGCACAATCACTATCGATGGAAGTTTCAATGCATCTCTTGAAAACAACGCTTCAAGTAGTGACACAAGATACGTGAGCGTCACATTCACCGATGTGCAACTTACTTCTGCGACTGCTCTTTAATTAAAG
>DYPM01000163.1 GCA_020719895.1 Sulfurovum sp.
AAAAAAGGAATTAAAAATGGGCATGGATAGTTTGATTGGTGGAACCATTTGGGATCAATATAGCGATAAAGTAACGCAATTGATGAACAATCCACAAAATATGGGCGAAATCACACAAGAGCAAGCAGAAGCGATGGGGACAAAGCTCATTGTTGCTGATTTTGGTGCGGAGTCTTGTGGAGATGCGGTGCGTCTTTATTGGGCGGTTGATACAGAGACCGAGATTATCAAAGAGGCAAAATTCAAAAGTTTTGGTTGTGGCACTGCGATCGCATCTTCTGATACGATGGTAGAGCTTTGTAAAGGCAAAACAGTATCTGAGGCGGTCAAAATCACCAACATTGATGTAGAAAAAGCGATGCGAGACAAACCTGATATTCCTGCTGTGCCACCTCAAAAAATGCACTGTTCAGTGATGGCGTATGATGTCATCAAAAAAGCAGCAGCACAATACAAAGGGGTTGATAGCGAGAGTTTTGAAACAGAATACATCGTATGTGAATGTGCACGTGTGAGCCTCTCGACACTCAAAGAGGTGATTCGCCTCAATGATCTTACGACAATTGAGCAGATTACTGACTACACCAAGGCAGGTGCGTTTTGTAAATCGTGCATCAGACCTGGTGGTCACGAAGCCAAAGATATCTATTTGGTAGATTTGCTTGCTGATTATGAAAAAGAGAAGATCGCCAAAGCTTCGGCACCAGGAGCAAATGTGAGTTTTGCACAAATGACTATCGTACAACGCCTCAAAGCAGTCGAAAAAGTGATCGACGATAACATTCGCCAGATGTTGATGATGGACGGAGGCAATATCGAGATACTTGATATCAAACAAAACGGTACATATTTTGATCTCTATATCCGTTATCTTGGTGCGTGTAGTGGATGTGCGAGTTCGAGTACGGGAACGCTTTTTGCGATCGAAAATATCCTTCGTGAAAAAGTAGATGAAAATATTAGAGTATTGCCAATTTGATTAGACCTTTTTCAGAACAAGAAGTTGCCACCACAATAACCCATAACGCTTGATAGGTGTTATTTTTGGTTCTCAAAAACCCCCTTAATAGAAGAACTTATCTAAATGTTTCAGATGAGTTCTTCAAAATTTCTCAACTCACAATGCTTTCACTCTCACTATGCTATAATCCATCTTTCAATCTGATGTTGATTGTGCCTATATAAAACGAATGGATTTACCTGTGAAAATCAAATCAATACTATTTTTAGTGTTTCTCTCTTTTTCTTTATCATCTGCAGAGGTGCTTGATGCTATAGCAATCAATGTCGATGGCGAGGCGATTACTACAGCAGAAATTGCCACACTTCAAAATCAGCTTGAGATTACCAAAAAAGAGGCAGTTGAGATGTTGATTCAAGATCGTCTCCAAAAAGTTGCTATTCGAGGGATTGAGATTGATCAAAAGAGCGTAGATGAAAGAGTCGAGGCGATCGCGAAGCAAAACAACGTTTCGGTTTCAAAAATGCGTGAGATAGTAACCGAACAAGGGACAGAGTGGAGCGAATATCGCAAAAAGATTCAAAAAACCATTCAACAAGAAAATTTTATCCGCGAAAAAGTGATGACAGAGCCTCTCAATCCTACAGAAGAGGATCTCAAGAGTTATTATCTCAGACATCAAGATGATTTCAAATCTCCAGCGACAATTCAGATTGTAGAGTACACAACACAAGAACAAAAGACAATGGAGCAGTTTCTTGGTACAGGCAAAGGGATCGAAGGAAAAGCCCAAACACTTCAAGCCGATACAGCAAATCCTGCACTTGTCGAAGTGTTGCTTGCGACCAAAGAGGGAAGTTTCACAGAGCCTTTTAACGCGGGCGATCGATTTGTAATCTATAAAGTGATCTCCAAGAGTGCTGTTGGCGTGAATTCATTTGAGTCAGCAAGAGAGGCAGTACTCCAAAAATGGATGATAACACAGCAAGAGCAGAGACTCAAAGAGTATTTTGAAAAACTTCGTAGCAGTATACAGATAGAGATTATTAGAGAATAGAGATAAGTCATCTAATCTTTAGAGTTATTCAAAAGCACAGTCAATAAAATAAGGAAAAACAATGGGACTAAAGTCAGACAGATGGATTCGCGAAAAGGCGTTAAATGAGGAGATGATTACTCCTTTTTGTGAAGGATTGGTCGCAAAAGGAGTAGTGAGCTATGGTCTTAGCTCTTATGGTTATGATATACGTGTTGCAGATGAGTTTAAAATCTTCACTAATATAAACGCAGAAGTGGTAGATCCAAAAAATTTTGATGAAAAAAATGTAGTAGATCACAAAGGAGCTGTGTGTATCGTTCCTCCAAACTCTTTTGCTTTGGCTCGCACCATTGAGTATTTTAAGATGCCTGTAGACACTTTAGCGATCTGTTTAGGCAAAAGTACTTACGCTCGTTGTGGGATAATTGTCAATGTGACACCTTTTGAGCCAGGATTTGAAGGGCATATTACAATAGAAATCTCCAATACAACACCACTTCCAGCCAAAATATATGCTAATGAAGGAATCGCCCAAGTGCTTTTTTTCGAAGGAGATGAGCCTTGTGAAGTAAACTATAGAGATAGAAAAGGAAAATATCAAAGTCAAACAGGAATCACACTTCCAAG
>DYPM01000164.1 GCA_020719895.1 Sulfurovum sp.
CGAGGCTTTGTAAAAGCCGAAGCAATCCAAAATGTAGTTTTTAGAGATGCCCTAATGTTTATTCAGAGGTCTTAATTAGAAATCAAACTACCTAAAGGAAAAAATTTATCCTTTAATAAGAGTAAAAAAGTATAATCAAGTCCAATTTACACTAAAAAAGGATATTACTTATGAATATTATAAAAATTATTTTATTCTCTTTACTTGCATCAGCAACACTTTTTGCAGCACCTTCGCTTGCCGATAGAGCAAAATCAATGACTCTCAAAGCGATTCCTACTGACAAAGCAGAGCTTTCAAAACTTACTGATCCCAACAAAACTATCACAATAGAAAAAGTAGAATTAGGAAAAACCCTCTACTTTGAGCCACGACTCTCTAAAAGCGGACTTATCTCTTGTAACACTTGCCACAATCTTGGATTAGGCGGTGTCGATGGCGTACCTGCTGCTACAGGTCACCAATGGACAGCTAACCCGCATCATCTTAACTCTCCGACAGTCTATAACGCAGTATTCGCTCTATCTCAATTTTGGGATGGTCGAAGTCCGCACCTTGAAGATCAAGCACAAGGACCAATGCAAGCAGCACCTGAAATGGCTGCACCAAAAGAGTTGGTAGTTGCACGTATTAATTCTATTCCTGCTTATGTAGAAATGTTCAAAAAAGCGTATGGAGAGAGTGTCAAAGTGGATTTTGAGACGATCACTTCTACTATCGGTATTTTTGAAAGAACACTTGTAACTCCTTCACGATTTGATGATTTCCTGGGTGGAGACGAAAAAGCATTGAGTAATGCAGAAAAAGAAGGACTTGAACTGTTCCTTAATAAAGGATGTACCGCGTGCCATAGTGGCATAGCACTTGGTGGCGGTAAACAAAAGTTTCCATTAATTAGTAAATACACCTATGCTGAGATTGGTGATTTCAAGGGAGATGCAAATGGAATAGTAAAAGTTCCTACACTAAGAAACATCATAGAGACTGCTCCATACTTCCATAATGGTGCAATTTGGACACTTAAAGAAGCGATTCAAGAGATGGGACGCACTCAACTTGGACAAGATATCTCTGATGAAGATGCGACAAAAATAGAAACATTCTTAGGATCACTTACAGGCACTAAACCACAAATTGTCTATCCGCAATTTCCTGCAAGCACCACAGAAACCCCCAAACCTGACTTAAAATAAACTCTCTTCTCTCCTTTTTAAGGGAGAGTTTTTGAGTGTGTTGATTATTTAAAAAAAGTTAAAATAACATTCATATCTATATAATCTGAGAATTCATTCTTGGTGGGGTTTTTGAATGTTTGCAAAATTGTTTACTATTATGACTGTTTTATTGTTTTTCTCTTTTTCTTTGATCTATGCAGCTCCGATTATTGCACAAAAACCTCAATTGATACTTTCACACGCAAATGATCTCAATCTTTTAGGTAGAACACCAAGCAGTCAAACGGGAGATGATCTACTCACGGGTATCATTGATTTTTGGTATCTTGATACAAAATCTCTTTATGAAATAAATCTGCAAGTCTACACGAGACATCATTATCCTACACAAGACCAACTTGATCTCATCACTGTAGGTTATCTTCGTCAGATAGTGCAATACGATAAAGACAAATATCATTATCTCATTTTTGGTGGCGCACATATTATTGATAGCGGTTCGTATGGTGGCAAAACATTGCAAGATGGAATTCATCTACTCACAGGAAATAAACGGTTTGATCTTGCACTCTCTTCTAAGCAAAAAAGTGGCGTCGGTATAGCATTTAAAGGGTTTGGTGATTATCGTATTACTCTTGATAGTAAGCTTTATACACAACTCTTTGGTGCGTACTATAGTGATGCGAGTGGTTATATTTATAATGAAACAGGTGTTTTATATGATTGGAAAAAATACATCTTTTGGAGTGCTTTTGGTCTAAGCTATATTGAACCTTTTTCATTGCCTATCGTAGAGTTTTCCTACCAAACAAAACAGAGCGCGCAGTTGCGTTATGGAGTTTTGTATCGTTTTGGTGATCACTATGAGGTTGGATTAGAAGGAAGTTACGGTGGCTCTCCTTTGGGTGAAAAAGAAGATTACACCTCTTATTTGCATTTGAAATACTATTTTTAACCAAATCAAACGCATTCTAAGATTTTGAGTAAATCTACTACTCTTCAAAAATAATCAGATCGTAACTTCCCATTGTCACGATCGCTTTTCCTGAAGGAACAGAGCCATGGCGATTGATTTTGCTTAGTTCGCTACGCAATCTGTCTATCTCTTCTTGCATCTCATCAATCTGATCTTTGAGTTTGAGTGCTACATCTACACCAGCAAGATTTACGCCCATTTGACGTGTCAAACGCAAAATAAGTCTCATACGATCAATATCACGTTGGGAATAAAGACGCATTCTTCCACCAGTTCTTGAAGGCTCAACCAAACCTTCTCTTTCGTATTGACGTAGCGTTTGGGGATGAATTTCAAGCATAGTTGCTACTACAGAGATCAGATAGACTGGTTCGTCATAACTGTGCATTTTTCTCTCCTACTAATAAATTTTGTACAATCCAAACAAGTTTAGATTGTACAAGTTTG
>DYPM01000037.1 GCA_020719895.1 Sulfurovum sp.
TTCGCTATAAAGTTCTGCTTTTTCTTTACCATCTTCTATTTTTCTAAAATATGGAAAAACTACAACTTTATTTGTTTTTAAAGTTTCATATTTATGAACATCATCGCCTTTTAATAGAGGCTTAACTAATCCTTTTTCAATATTTATTCGTCTATCCAGCTCTTTTGAATATCCTTCAATCATGTTGTTGTTTTCTATACACTCACTCAAAAAATAAACACTATCTTTACTTGTTGCTATTCCTTGAAAAATCTTTTCAAACACATCTTTAACCCTCAACGGTTGCTTATCTAGTTTTGCTAAAACTTTTGCTACTTTATTGTCGCTAAAAGTCCAAGCATCATTATTTAGTTTTTCATTTTTTGTGATGGTGTATTTGTCGTCGGTTATGGAGTCTAAAAACTCTTTTAAGTCACTGTTGGTTTGCAAATCTTTCTCTAGCCCAATATAGCGAACTGCGTCAGATTTGTTTTTGAACCAAACAAGTGAAGTATAAGTAGAAGCATTAAAAACTTGATACTCACGAAAAGAGATAAATCTGAAAAACTTATCTTTAGTGAATTCTCGAAGTCCTTTGCCAAATGCACTATTTACCCATTTGTGAGGCATGATGAAATTAACAAGCCCATTTTTACCCAAAAGTTTTATCGCTTGTTCTGTAAAGATGACATATAAATCATAACTTCCAGTAGCCGATTTGTAGAGTTTTTTATATTTTTCAGACTCGACCTTATCTATCCCCTGCACTCTCAAGTATGGCGGATTGCCTATCACAATATCAAAACCCCCATCTTGCATAACTTCGCCAAACCAAAGCTTATAAAGAAATAGCTCTTTGCTTTGAAAATTATTTGCCAACATATCATCAATTATCTTTTTAGCTAATGCTGAATTTTTAAGTGCTTTTTCACTTTCTTGGATAGCAGTTGCTTTGGCTTTTGCACTTCTTCCAGCCTGTAAGCTATTGGCTTCATTGGCATTCTTTAGAAATAATTCATCTTGCTCTTTTATATAACCCATTATAAGTTTTTGCACCAACTCTTTTATCTCTTTTTTATCTCTTATCTTCTCATTTGGATTTGTATCGTTGTAAAATTTGTGTATCTTCTCGCTTAACTCTGCATAAAGCGTTCTAGTAAGAAGCGTTTGTTCTTCAAAATCACCAAATAAATCGGTCTGTTTTCTCACTATTTTTTCATAAATATCCGATGAAATAATCTCAAATCCATTGATAGTCTCTATCAAACTATTTCCTTGCATAATCTTAAAATCAAGATTTGGTAAGGCAGATGGAACAGTTTCATCTACCGTAAGAGAGAGCCAAAATCTAAGTTTAGCGATATCCACAGCATCGCCATCTATATCAACTCCATAAATACTATTTTCAATAATCTCTCTTTTAAGTTTTGCGTATGGCGTTTTATCTCCCAAATGAACTCTTGTTTGAACTATTGTCTGAAGTATTCCCATCGGAAACGCACCACTTCCTATGGCAGGATCAAGGACTTTTATCTTTTTTATTGCTTGAAGTTTATCATTTTTGTCTTTTAGATACTCATCTATGGAACTTTTGCACATATAACCAACTATCTCTCGTGGAGTATAAAATGCTCCTTTGCCTTTTCTATAATTTTCCTCAAGCAAATTTTCAAAAACACGTCCCAACATTTCAGGATCAATGGCTATCTCACTCTCATATAGACTATCTTCGATTATCGTAAAGTTGTATCTATCAAAAAGCTCAAATATAGCACCAAAAAAAGTATCTTCTAAAAAAATCTTATCATCAATAGTGCTTTTATCAAAGAGTCCGCCATTTAAAAAAGGGATTTTTGAGTTGAAAATATCACTAAAATTGTCATCTCGTTTTTTATTTAAAGTCTCAAAAAAGAGAGGTAATATTTTTTTAAAATAAAAATCATTTTTATCCTTTTTATAAAGATTGCTTAAAAAGTTTTTATCTCCATCGCCCCAATCTTTTTTGACTCCAAGCCACCCTTTTTTCTGTAAAAAATATAAGAAAACTATCCTACCAAGCAACTTTTTACTAAAAGCGTGAAGATGATTTTCGTCCTCAAAAAGCGATAGTTGAGGAAGTAGATGTTGATTTAGCATTTCAAAAAGATTTTTATATTTTTCAAAAAACTCTTTTGATACACGTTCAACGCTAAAACTCTCTTTAATTTGAGCTATTGATGTATATTTTTGGATTTTTTCAAATTGACTAAAAGGAGTATTTACAGCATTGATACCCAAAAGATAGGTAAATCGCTTTTGATGTGTCGCTTGTTTTTTATCATTGTAGTCGTAACCAAACTCTACAAAAGAGAGTCTCCATTCTTTTTGATTTGTGCTATAAAAAGCTCCAATCGCACCATCAAGATGATACTCATCGGCAATATTTTTGAGTTCACTATGAAATCCAACTCTTGAGTTTGCTATGTCTTTATTTTCTTTGACTTCAAATATAAAAAACCCGATTTCACTCTTATTATCAAGCTTCACTTTGCCAAGATACTCGTTTTCTTGCAAGTTTGGAGCAAAACGGTAAAAGCGTTCACTGATAAACTCTATAAAACCATCTTTGTTAAACGACGATTGTAAAAATTGTTTTAAATCCATCAGAATATTTCCTTACAAAATAGCTCTTTTAAATTTCTCAAAAATTCACTATTAATAAAAGTCAATTTTTTATCTACAATTTTTGAATCAATTGTAAAACATTTATCATATTTTACAAATGATTTTAATTTTAAACTCTCATTTGTGTCTATTGAAGCAATTTCAATAATATTTGATTGATTTTGTTTTGATGTGATTTGGAAGCAAACTATATCACCATATTCATTTTCATCTTTTATGACCAAAACTGGTCGTTTTTTGGATTCTGCTAAATTTGTAAATGGAAAATTTACAAGCAAAATATCACCTTTTTTATAACTCATCCCAAGCCTCATCTTCAATGTTGTCCCAAGTTTTTGCCATGGAAGCAATTTGCAACTCTTTTATGTCAATCTCTTTATCTGCGAGTGGAATGATAATAACTTCTGCTGTTGTATCTAATTGTTTCAATAAATTTGTAATATAAACTATATCTTGCGGTGTTCTAATAATTTCTCTATATGCTTTCATTTTTTGCCTTTATATAAATGTTTCACTCAAAATAATATCTATTTTAAGATTGATACGCTCATCATTTTCATCTTTACTTGTTAGCGTGTATCGTTTATGTAACTTATCAAGCTCAGCCATTACCTCAAAAGGTTTTGCACTCTTAGAGATATTGGTAAGTTCTTTTGCGATATTTAGTATCTGTCCCACTCTCACAATCTCTAAAAACTGCTCATAATATTTATCCGAAATAAGCTCTTTTTGATACCAAGATTTCAAAATAGTTATTGCTTGCTTGTCTATTTTGTGTTCTATTTTTATATTTTCTGTTTGTGATTGAGTGATTGTATTGATAAGTTCTTTTTCAAAATAGCTATGCGTTAGCTCTATGTGTTGATAGTGAATCTCTTGAAGTGGAAGTTTTGGTTTTTCATCTTGCGTGGCTTTGAGGTTTTTTGCCATCTCTACAAAATTTACTGCGACCACTTCATGATCTTTTACTTTATAGTAATTTTTTGAGTCACTGTTTTTGATAAATACAAAACTTTGAACTTTCTCTTTTTTTTCTCTTTGAACTCTTAGCTTTTGTGGAAGTTTTTGTATCTCTCTAAATGTTTTTGGATACGCTTCTTTGTACGCTCTTATCTCTTCTAAAAATGGCAACTCTTCATCGATTTGACTCTCAACATTTTCTTCAAACAAACTCACACTTCCCACCTCTTCATCTTTGGTGTAAATCTTGCTATCTTCACCCAAAGAGTGATGAAAAGTTTGAAGCTTGATAAACGCTTTTTTGGAAAGCTCTATTAGTTTTTCACTTTGAGCTGTTGGCTTAAAGTTATAAACAAATATTTCACTGTGTTTTGTACCGATACGATTTATCCGCCCGATTCTTTGCATCAGTCGTGTAGCGTTCCATGGAATATCATAGTTGTAAATGATATTACTTCGGTGCATATTGACACCTTCACTTAATGTATCAGTGGAGATTATCGTATTGAAATCATTTTTTTGTGTTTCATAGTTTGCATCGAAATTTTCCCTAATTGTATCTTTGAGTTTATCTCTATTTTCACCATGAACGACCAACAGTTTTTTGTCATTGATTGATTTTTCCAAATAAAGAGCGGTTTGTTTTGATTCGGTAAAAACTACGATTTTTTCATTTGTATTGGCTTTTAAAATCTCTTTAAATCTCTCTAACTTGGGGTCATTGTCAATATTTTGCCAAAGAACTATCAGTCGTTCAAGCAATATCAAATCACCCTTTAACTCTTCAATATAACCTTTGTTAAAGTCTTGAGGCTCAAATCGTTTTATTTTGTCTTTTTGCAATAACTTTTCTATGATTTCATCTTCATCATCTTCACTCTCTAAAATCTCAAAGAAGTTGATTTTTTCGCTTGGTATATATATTTCTCCATCTTCAAACATTTTGATAAATCGCTCAAGATTCTTTTTTTGTTTGTTGATAGTGGTTTTAAAAGCATAAAAAGAACTCTCTAATCTTTTGATAAGCATGGTTTGCATTATCTTCGCCAAACTCTCCGAACTGATCTCCAAAAAGCCTTCTTGAATATCACCAAATTGCATTTGAGCATTTTTTGTAAGTTTTGCTAATGCTTTATATCTGGCATATTTCAATTTTTTTTCTGTATCTGTAAGTATCTCTACCGATTCAGAAAATATTTTTGCCAAATCATCATCAAGAAAATACTCAAGCTCTTGCACTTCATTGATTTTTGGTATGTTTAAGCCTTGAGCTTTTATGTCATCTTTGTATCTATCAATTTTTTCCAAATCGGTTCGTGTTCGTCGCACCATCACCTCTCGCAAAATATTATCTCTCACTCTTTGAGATAATGCTTTTAGTTGTTGTAATTGCTCTTTGGTGAGTGGTTTTGGATTGTTTTTGTCGTATGCGATAATTTCACTATACTCTTTGTCGATTTTTGCAAAAAAACTCTCCAAATTTGGAAATGAGTCAATAGTACTTTTTCGTTTATTTTGAAAAAGATAGAGTTGATTGGCTAAATCTTGCGGTTTATTGTTGAGCGGTGTAGCAGAAACAAGGATAATCTTTTTTTTGTATTTACTTTGTTCTTTACAGATGCGTTCGAGTTCTCTATATCTGCTTGTTGCAAAATTTTTAAATTTATGTGATTCGTCGATAATAACGGTCTCAAACTCTGTTGTGTTTTTTATTTTTTCTAACTCACCATAAGAGTAAAATTTAAAATGACGTATCGAGCCTATTTGAAATTTTTGAAATGTCTCTTCCCACTCTTTGCGTATTGATGGTGGAGCTATGATTAAAATTTGCCCTTTTGTTTGATAAGCTAATTTTCGTACAATCATTGCAGTGGTGACTGTTTTGCCAAGCCCGACTACATCGGAGAGGAAAAATCCACCATGTTTTTTGAGTTTGGCTAATCCTTCATTGACCGCATCGATTTGATAGGCTAATTTTTTGAAACCTTTTGGCAAATCATCAGCTACGCTCTCATCAAAATCTATTCTTTCATTAAAATGTTCAATCAAAAATTTGATATAAAGCTCAAAAGGTGTAATCTCTTTGAGATAGCTCTCCTCTTTGATATTTTCTATTTCGCTCTGTGTGATCTCAACTGCATTTGTCCAAAGTTTCTCGAACTCTTCAAGGCTAAATTGTATCTCATCGCTATCGCGAAGTTCTATATTAAATTCATAGTTTTTTGTAAGTCCGTTATGACTTAGATTTGAACTTCCTGTAATCACTGAACCACGATAATCCAAACTTCCATTATGATTTGGCTTTGGTTCTTCTCTTAAAATATATATTTTTGAGTGAATATTTTTATCTTTGGAGATTTTGAGTTCAAGACTATTTTGCTCCAACATTTTTATCAAAATCTCAACACTCTCATCAACTTCTTTTGCGTAATCTGCTTGTGCTAAAACCTTTTTTTGTTCCTCTTTGAAACTGTGTTTAAAACCTTCTCCATCAAAAAGATTTGCTTTTTTGCCCTTGGCTTTTGCTTTGGCGATAATGGTATCTACATTGATACCCACAAGAATTCTCGCTTTTTTGATATTAGACTTCCTGCAAAACAATAAGTCTAAGCACGAAGTGCGTGAGCTGTCTGCTGAAGACAACTCAGCGTTAGCGTAGCCTAATGGACTTTGTTCATTAGGCGTTGTTTTGAGTTCTGTAAGAACTCTATTTGAAAGATAAGGAGCGATTTTCACAAATCCGCTAATGCGAAAATAGCCTATAAGAAATTCCAAAAACTCTACATTATAGTGAGACAAAATATCTTGAAGTCTCTTCTCCAATGTATTGCCATTTTGATTTGTAAAAAATTTTGAACTCACTACAATCCTTTTATCTCCTAAAATGCACCATTTTGAAACGATCTCCCATCATTGTTGGTGCTATGAGTGTTTTGATTTTGTCGGCTTCTCTTGTGTAAATCGTTTGTGTGGCTTGTCGTGCAAAACGTTCTAAAATATCAATGAGACCAAAACGAATCAATGCACGAGCTTGCGTCTCATAATGAACAGTTTCAAACCCAATAGACTCAAAGGCTTCTATCAAATGACCAAAATTTACATCATAAGTAATATCATCATTTTGAAATGATTCACACAACAACAATGCTTCATCAAAGAGTGGAAATGTCTCATGTTTGCGATAAATTCGGATTGAAAAATCGTTGCGTACATACTTCTCGCCATAATCGAAAGTGACAAAATCGCATTGTTTGATTTTATTTGAGATGGCAGTCGCAAATGCTTCATATCCTATTGCGATTTCTCCTTGTCTAAGGCGATGTTTTTTGCTCCATTTGACTATTTTTTCGGGTGCTTTTTGCCACGCAATCGTGTGATTTTCGACGATAGCAATTTGCTCTTCTTTAAATAACTCACAAGCAAAAGCATCAAAAATCTCATTTGCTACGACAAACGCATAGTCGGCATTTACCTCTGAAATATCTTCAAAATGAACGATGTGAACATCATCGCCAAAACGTTCAAAAATATACGCTTTTTGTGCTTCTCTCACTTCACTTTGACGCTCTACAATTCCAAATTTTAGCGTTGAAATGAGTGTTGGATCACAACTGTAAAGCCACTCAATCATATCGCAAATGAGATGACCTTGATGCGCTCCTACTTCGATAAGCCAACCATTTTTATCTGCTTTCCCCTGCCCCAGAAGTGTCAAAAAATAGTTTGCAATCGACGCACCAAAAAAGCGACTTGTACTTACCGCGGTATAGAAATCTCCCTCTTTTCCAATCGCTTTAAATCGTTTGTAGTAGCCATTTTCTCCATAAAGCCACTCATTCATATAGACACTAAAAGTCACGGTTGATTTTCGCGTAGAGTTTGAGGAGTTGAATTTGTTTGTCTATCTCGTAAATTTTGGCATCGAGTTTGCGTATCTGCATTGTATTGTGCATCACTTCTGCATCAAAAGGTGTTTTTTCTCCTGCTTTTGCGAGGTTTGATGTGAGCGCGTAGAGACTTGCGTATACTTTTTCATCTTTGTGTGCGAGTGTGATTTTTTTGTCTAAAATCTCAAGATTTTTTTGTGAAAAACTGTACTCCAAATCAACCGTTTTTTTACGTTCTATCACTTCAATTTCAGATTGAAGTCTGCTAACGCGACTTGATTCAATATCGCTAAATGAATTAATATCAATTGGCATACTGACGGCTATCGCCCATGTGTTGTATTTCTCTTTCAAAAATGGATTGCTTCCGCCAAAAAGTGGATTGATATCACCGTCGGTATATTGTCCTTGAAACGAAACTGCTGGAAGATATTTTGCCCACGTCATATATTGATTGTAGCGTGCTACCTCGGCATCATATTTGTCTTTTTGAAGTTCAAGATTGCTTTGACGATATGTCTCTTTGGAGATCAGTGAAAAAATGGGAAGTTTGAGTGTCTCTGGTTTTTTATCACTCAAAAGTGCAAACTGTTGCTCTAAAGTGAGCCGTCCTACTTCAAGTTCTAATTGTGTGATTTGATCTTGGCTTTTTTTGAGAATGGCTTGATCTAAAAAACTACTATCGATTAAACCTGAATTATAACTTTCTTGTTTTTGCATGATATCTATCGCATCGTTTTTGAGTTGATAAGCGATTTTTTGTTGTTGAAGTTTGTTTTGCTCGATAGTATAAAGTGTACTCACGGCATTGGTGATCATCTCTCTTTTGCGAAGTTCTACTTCAAGTGTATTTGCCTTGCGCAACTCTCGTGCATATTTAATCGCATAGTAGATTCCGCCTGAACGAAAAATTGGTTGGCTAACGCTGATGGAAAGATTTTTGGTATTGATCGTATCACCAAACTGCGTTGTGTAGTTTTTGGAGTAGCTTACTGTGATGGGACTTATCCAACTTTTTGAAAGTTTGTCGCTTTCTGCTTCGACTTTTTCTTGATTGTACTCTAAGATATTTTGATTGTTTTTGGAGAGAATATCTGCTAATTTCTCACCAAACAAAAAGCTACTAAGTAAAAATAAAAGAAGTGGTTTTTTTTTGATCATTTCACACTTTCTCCTCTATCTTTTTAAGTGCTACATTGAGGCGTTTAAATCCTTCGTCCATTTCCGCTTTGGTAATAGTGATGCTTGGTAAAAAACGTACTGTATTGCGTCCTGCCTTAAGAACAATAAGTCTCTCTTTCATCGACTCTGAAATCACTTTTTTTTGAATCTCTACTGATTTAGCACGGAGTCCACGCATCAGTCCAAGCCCTACTTCTTTGTCAAAAAGTGCTTCGTATTGTGTCGCAATCTCTTGAAGTTTTGTCTCAAAATAGAGAAGTGCTTCAGCTACTGCACCACTCTCGTAATACGCTTCTAAAATCTCAAGTGTAGCTAATGATGCTGCGGTGCTAAGGTAATTGCCACCAAACGTACTGCCGTGATCTCCCGCCACAAAAATATCTTTGTGTTTGGTCATCACTGCACCGATTGGCACACCTCCTCCGAGTCCTTTGGCGAGTGTGATAATGTCTGGTTCGATTTCATACAAATTGCACGCCAAAAACTCACCTGTGCGATAGATACCTGTCTGCACCTCATCGACAATCAAAAGAATCTCTTTGGTTTTAAGGAATGTTGCGAGTTTTTGAATCTCTGCTTTGTCAAATGGCTGTACGCCACCTTCGCCTTGCACAAGCTCAATCATCACTGCGACCGTCTCATCATCAATCGCATCGTACACCGCTGTAAGATTTGGCTCAAAACTAAACCCTTCAGGATAAGGAGCGAAATGAGAAGCGTGAAAGTCGTGTTGTCCTGTCGCTTTGACGGTTGTGATGGTGCGTCCATGGAAGGAATGCTCAAGAGTGATCACTTTGTAGCGTTTGTTGGCAAATTTTGTCTCACCGTATTTACGTGCGATTTTGATAGCACCTTCGTTGGCTTCTGCACCTGAATTGCCAAAAAATACTGCCATATCGTAGCCACTAAGTTCGACCATTTTTTTGGCTAATTTCGCTTGTGGTTCTATCACTTGTAGGTTGGAGATGTGGAGAATGTTTTGGGCTTGTTTGCAAATCGCTTCGACCAATTTTGGGTGATTGTGTCCTACCGAATTGACCGCAATTCCTGCTGCAAAATCAATATAATCATTGCCGTTTTCATCAAAAAGTGTCGCACCTTCGCCTCGTGTGAAGTTGGTGTAGTCGCGTGCATAAGTATGAAGTACATAGGTTTTATCTATTTGTTCGAGTGTCATTGTGATTTTTCCTTAAAAATAAAATTGGGCATATCAAAGCTGATAATTTTACATATCGCATTTTTGATTGAAACTACTCAAATATCTCATCTAAAATAGCATTGACAAATTCGTTTGCTTTAAATGGAGTGATATCTTCGGGCTTCTCTCCTGTGCCAATATACCAAATAGGCATCTTCAGTTCATCAGCGATACTCAAAACCGCACCGCCTTTTGCTGTGCCATCAAGTTTGGTGATGATAATCCCGTCAATACCGATCATTTCGTTGAACGCTTTGGCCTGATTGATTGTCGAACCTCCTTGCGTACCATCAAGTATCAAAAGTTTGCGATGTGGTGAACCCGCCATTGCTTTGTCGGCGATGCGTACCATTTTTTTGAGCTCTTCTGCAAGATTGGTTTGTGTGTGAAGTCGTCCTGCTGTGTCGATAATCACATGATCAACACCTTTTGATTTTGCTGATTGGATTGTGTCAAAAACCACTGCGGCTGGATCATGCCCTTGCCTTGTCGCTACGATAGGAATCTCAAGTTTTGTTGCCCACCTGCTGAGCTGCTCAATCGCTGCTGCACGAAAAGTATCGCCTGCACCCAACAATACACTCTGTCCGCTACTTTTGTATCTGTAGGATAGTTTGGCGATAGTTGTCGTTTTGCCTGCACCATTTACGCCGATAATCATCTCCACGTAAGGTTTTACGTCGCTTTTTTTTTCATCGACATCGTAATGAAATACAGAAATCATTGAGTTATACGCCTGAATACGATTGATTTTGTTTGGAAGTGGTTTGAGCAGTCGCTCTATAAGATCATAATGAACATCCGCCTCAAGCAAAATATCTTCAAACTCCTCTTTGGGAATCTGTTTGCGTTTTTGAGGAGCAATCTCTCTGATCGCATCGGTAGTTTTGCTTAATATTTTTTTAAATAAACCAAACATTAAACGATCTCCTTGTGATATAGAGTATGGTAAAAACCAACGTCTATTTAGTCTTTTTTCTCTAAAAATTGAACTATATCATAATTTATCATCTCAATCGGAGTTGCACCAATGTAGTGTTGTACATACTCTCCATCGTGATACAACACCATCAAAGGGAGCTTTGTTTTAAAGATAGATTGGAAAGTAAAGTAATCCAAAATTGGTGTATTGTTTGAATCATTACTGTTTATATATGAGAGTTTGTAGCGTTCTTGTAGTGGAGATAGCGACTCCTTGAAGGCATCTGTGTTGGCTTGAATAGCGATGACTTGGAGTGTTTGAGGAAACTTTTCTTGTAGGCGTTGGAGATAAGGAAGTTGTGTTCTCGAAGCTTTACATTGAATATCAAAAAGCGTAACAAGAATAAAAGGGATTTTATTTTGGAATGTAATATTTTCATCTTCAATGTGAATGGTTTGCGTGACAACACCATTTTGGCTTTTGAGTGCAATAAGTGCTTTGATATGTTTTTTGGGCTTTAGTGGAAGTGATGGCGTATCGCTTGAATCATCAATATGACATTGTGTTTCTTCTGCAAACGTTACTTTGGATATTGTTTTTTGAGAGTCTGGTTTCTCGCCACATCCACTCAAAAACACTATTAAACTTATCAAAAAAGCACGCAATATTCTACTCCTCAAAAAAAATATTTATCTATAAATGGGTCTTGTAAGCAGATAACCACCCAATACAATTGGTAAAACTCCGATTATCTGTCTTGTTTGGGGAATCTCCCCTAAATAGAGATACGCAAAAAAGAGTGTAAAAAGAGGCATAAGTCCCATCATCGCACTCACCTTGGTAATCGAAGCAAGATGCAACGCCTCAATCCACAATATCTTTGATCCAACATACACCATTGTGCCTATCAATACAATAAAAGGCAACGCCTGCCTAAATGAATCCATAGAAATCGACGGCTCCAAAACGTAAGCCAATAGTGCAATAATCGGAAATCCCATCACAGTACGAAACGCCAAAATAGTCTCTGCTGAACTCTGTTTTCTGGCACGTTTTTGGTAGTGATTGGCAATCGGCGAAAGTGCGGCAGCTATCAAAATCAAAAAGTCTCCTTGATTTAGTTTCATATCATCAGGCAACAGTACCACAACCGCTCCAATTCCCATCAACACTATGCCAACCAAATGGATTTTATCCATCGGTTCTTTACCAAAAACATTAAAATAAAGATAAGAAAAAAAGAGTTGCAAAAAGATAATCACCGCCATATTTCCAGCAGTGGTATAACGCATCCCGATAAAAACAAATACAAAGAGTGTCGTTATCCAAAAACTTGTCCACAACAAATCACGATACGCTTTTTTATTGGTCAATTCGCCAAACTGTTTTTTGCGATACATTAATATCATAAAAAAAACAAACGCCACTATCAATGAAAACGCATAAGTGTGCAACGCTCCAATATAGTGCATCGAAGCGATAGACAAAATAGGAAACCAACTCTCAAGAAGTGCCGAGCCTACCATATAAAGTTCGCCTTTACGTTCTTGTGTCATTTGAAAACCTTTGGGGGAATTAAGAAAAGGATTTATTGATTCGAGGAGATAATAAAATAAAAAACAAGAGAGATTGGAGGAAAACTCTCCTCTATTTAATATGCGAACTTATAGCCACGTCGCCTTACAGTGTGAATCACTTGAAAACCAAGAATACTTTTGAGACGTTTGCGAATTTGATTGATTGCCACTTCGACAGTGTTATCGCTTACATATTCAGGTTCTTCCCAAAGTGCATTGATAATCTCATCTTTGGAGAAGACACGTTTTTCTCTTAGTGCAAGATAAGCAAGAATATCAAATGTTTTTCCATTGAGAGAGATATTTTTATCATCATAAGCGATACGTTTGTTGGCGATATCAATAATGAGTTTATCCACTTCCACTTGTCCACCAAAAAGGTGTCTCATATTTGATAGTACACGTGCTGCAACCAAATCTGGATGTTCGCAATGCTGATAGATCACATCATCAACTCCGAGATTAAAAAAAAGTGATTGTTGTTTGGCGTTGTAGGTCAAAATGATAATTTTAGTTTCGCTTTTTTTCTTTTTGACCTCATTGACATAACGCTCAAGAGAAAAATGCACTCCCTCATCAACGATGATAACCAACTCATAGTGTCTAAAGTCAGTGAAGTTGGTCGCATCGTACATATCTTTGGCATTGTCCACAATGCAAATAAAATATCTGTCTAATTCTATTTCAAGTTCAGCGACATATTCGTCTTCAAACCCGACAGTAAGTATTCTCATAAACTATCCCTAATTGATCTACAAAAGCGAATCAAACCTTAAACAAGTAAGGTTTTTTTAAAAAATGTAGTAGATTTATATCAAAAAGTAGCTTATTTAAAAATAAATCAACCTAAATTGTCTTGCAACTATCGATATTTTTAATCTTAAGTTTTCCTTCCATACTCAAATAGCTGTTTAATGCACCGATATACGCCTCTGCACTTGCAAGCATCGTATCAAGACTCAATCCGTGACCAATCATCGCTGGTTCGTTATCGTTGAAAGTCACTTTTACTGTCACGTTTGCCAAAGCGTCTTTGCCTTGAGAGAGTGATTTGACACTGTAGTCAATAAGTGTGCCTTGATAGCCTGTGATACGATCTATGGTTTTAAAGACCGCATCGATTGTGCCACCGCCAATTCCTGCATCGGTGGTCTCCATATCGTTGTGACGGATTGTGACGGCTGCACTTGGAACACCGCCAGTGGAGTCCATCAACTGCATCGCCACAAGCTCGTACGCTTTTTGGATATGTGTCATTTCAGAGGTGACAAGTGCCCTAATATCATCATCATAGATCACTTTTTTCTTATCAGCAAGAATTTTGAACTTCTCAAAAATAGCATTAAGACCAAATTCATCCAACTCAAATCCAAGTTTTGCCAATTTGTCCTTGAAAGCTGCACGTCCAGAGTGTTTTCCAAGGATCAATGTATCTTCCAAATCAAGTCCGATATCGGAAGGTCGAATAATCTCATAAGTCTCTTTGTGTTTAAGCATACCATCTTGATGGATACCGCTCTCGTGAGCGAATGCGTTTTTACCGACAATCGCTTTGTTTGGTTGTGGCTCTATCCCTGTAATGTTTGCTATCAAACGACTTGTAGGATAGATTTCTTTTGTGTTGATACGTGTGTCAAATCCCTTAAAAATATCTTGACGGGTTTTTATCGCCATCACAATCTCCTCAAGTGCTGCATTGCCTGCTCTTTCGCCCAAGCCATTGACAGTACATTCAATCTGTCTTGCTCCGTGCATTATCGCCTCCAATGAGTTGGCAACGCCCAAGCCCAAATCGTTGTGGTTGTGTACCGAAATAATCGCACGTCCTTTGACAAAGTCACTCATCTCTTTTACCATCTTGCCAATCTCAGAGGGAAGCCTAAAACCTACTGTATCGGGTAAATTAATCGTCGTTGCTCCTGCTTCTATCACGGCATCGACAATCTCTTTCATAAATGTCATCTCCGAACGCCCCGCATCTTCGCAACTAAACTCCACATCGCGGACAAATGTACGTGCGTACGCTACTGCACTCACCGCTCGCTTGATCACTTCGTTGGGAGTCATTTTGAGTTTGTGTTGCATATGAATCGGACTGGTGGCGATAAAGGTATGAATGCGTTTTGATTTGGCTTTTGCTATCGCATCGCCTGCGGCTTTGATGTCTTTCTCTACTGCTCGTGCCAAAGAACACACGATAGAGTTTTGCACTCGCTGTGAGATTTTGTCAATCGCATCAAAATCTCCTGGGCTTGCCGCAGCAAATCCTGCTTCAATAATATCTACACCCAATCGCTCCAACTGAACTGCAATCTGAATTTTCTCTTCAGTATTCATCGAAGCACCAGGACTCTGCTCCCCATCTCTTAATGTGGTATCAAAAATTTTAATAATCTCTTGATTCATAATGGTATTTCCTTGAAATAATTAAAACCTTTTTTATTGTAGTGTCCACTGAAGTTCATTTTTAAATTCAAAGACAACAATAAAAAAGGTGAAAATGTCTAATTGAGATATCCGATGAATTCTCAAATTTTGAGCAAGCTCAAAATTAGGTCTTCGTGCCGACGGCTCTCGCGACTGGTCGCTCTTATAAAATTTATATTTAATCAGAGATTTCAATTGTACCCTCCGTGAGGTTAATTAGAAATGCTTGAAAAATAAAAAAGTGTGTGGAATTAAAAAGAGAGGAGGAGCAGGAGAAGAGTATCTTTTGCGAAAGTAGATTGATATTTGATAGTTATTTTCATTGTTTTCTCCTGTGATTTTTTGAAAATTAATTATAGGGAACCTCTAAAAACATAGATTGCTTCACTTTGTTCGCAATGACAAATCC
>DYPM01000038.1 GCA_020719895.1 Sulfurovum sp.
GGAATTATAGCGTTTGTTATGTTGTAGGATTTGTGAAAAAAAGAATTTGTAGCTGATGTTGTGCACAAGAAGAGAAACAGACGCAATCAATGTTGCATCTGTTTTGGTTTGATTTGGAGATTAAAATCTATAGTTGAGTTGGAAAGAAGCACTTGATTCAGCGTGTTTGACTGTGGAGGTACCTGTGTATAGATCACCTGTTGTAGGATTTAATCCAACAATAGTTTTCATAGAAACTTCAGTCTCAGGAGCATAAACATAGGCGATATCAACTCCAAGGTTTTCAGTCAAACCCATTGAACCGCCCACTGTATAATGGTCTTCTGCGGTTGCTGGGAATCCAAGAAGATTGAAAAGATTAAGTGCATTTCCGCCAGCTTGATCATATTTTCCAAAACCAATTACTGCAGGACCGCTTTTGGCTTCTGTGATTGGGTGGTCTGCGTGGTTGTATCCCGCTCTCAATGCCCAACCGTCTGCTTTAAACTCATATCCAACTGCTACGACATTTTGGTCATCCCATCCAAACTCTTTGTATCCTTTGGCATCAGACCATTTGGTTTGTTTGTAATCCAATGCGATAGTGTGCTGATCCATTGTGTATCCGATACCTACACCCATTTCGGCAGGTTGTTCAAGAGTATTTGCCATAGTGGCAGGAAAAATACCAAAATCTACAAACGGTTTTGTCGCTACTGAGAGTTGGTTTTTATACTCCATTTCTATTTTTGATTTATAAACGGCACCTACAGTAACGCCTTCTGTGATTTCGTAAGAAAGTCCCGCATTAACTCCTGTACTTAAATCTTGAGAGATTCCATCACCCACATTTTTGCCATCAAATCCTTGATAGTTGATATCTAATGCACCATATTGAAGTACAGGGCTAATACCGATACTCAAACCACCCATTTTGTAGGCAAGTGACATAGCAAACTGCATCAACTGGAGATTTGTTACCATATGCATATTGCCTGAATCTGTTGGAGTTTGTTTTGCGTCTCTGTAATCTACTCCCATTCCAGCTGTTCCCCACATACCGATTCCTATAAACAATGCATCAGTAATACGCTCTGAGATTGAGACAGAAGGAATGACGTTCATATCTGATGCACTTTTATATTCTGTAGCTTGACCCATTTTGAAGTTCACATCAGGCATAAAAACTGTACCGCCAAAGGAGATATTTGTTCCTTTGGTGCAAGTGATGAGTGAAGGGTTTTGAAGTGTGGACTCTGCACAATGACTGTAACCAATACCAGCTCCACCCATACCTCTTGATTTTGCACCTACAGCAATAAGCGTATCTCCATTGGTTGCAAAAAGTGGTGTAATTGCAAGTGTAGCAATCAAACTAAGTTGAATTGAAATTTTTTTCATTTGTGATTCCTTGTTTATTATTTGAAAACAAAATATTATAAGATTATTTTTAAAAATTTAAATTAATTATTAATATATGATAAAACAAAAGTATCTAAATGAAACGTTTATGTTTTTGAAATATCTAAAATGGTGTCAAAAGGCTATTTGAAGCCTATAAAAACGTCAAGAGTTATGATTTCAATTGATGCAATAACTTGACTGATGCATTATCAAAATGAAGAATGTCTTTAGGGTAAACTTCAGAATAGCCACCATCTTTTGCTAATACTTTGCGATTGTTGAAACGTTGTTTTATAAAAGTGGTTTTTACTATTTTTTCGATTGCTATCGCACTTTTTGCAGGCATTTCAAACATTACGATCGGTTCTATGTGTGCAGTGTGATACTCTCTGCGGTAGCGACCTTTGAGGCTTTTTTGAGTGATACCGATTTTGTAGTAGCGTTCTCCTTTGAATTGAAGAGCGATATAATAAAGGAGTTGTTTGTTTTTTTTTGGTCTATAGCTTTCATTGAAAATCACTTTGGCGTGTTGGAGATCAAAAAGAAGTATGGGTTTTTCTTTGAGTTGGCGTGAAAGATTTGATTTGAGAGATGCTTGAATCCCTTGACGTGCAGTAAAAATAAGCATTTTTTTGGTCATATTTTTGCTTGCTTGAAACAATAGACCAAACAATGAAAGCGACTCTGCTAATGCAATCTCTGATGTACTTGCCAAAGCAGTCGAACTCTCCAATACTACAGGCGAGAGAACACTCCAAGGAGCTTGAGGTATCGGAACAAAAAGCAATATGAAAGTTGCGACTATCATCATCCATCGCCTTAAATAGCGAAGAGTGATGTTGCGAAGTGTCTTTTCTTTGGAGTGATTTTGTGAAATCGTAAAAACTTTTTTTCTTTTATGGATTTTTTTCAATCTCAAATCCGCTCTACAGTGACTTTGACCTCTTGATAACAAGCACTTTCACCTTCATCGCTCACAAGAGATGGAGTGAGATAGTTTACGCCAAACGCATTAGAAAAAATCACAGCACAATCTTCTCTTACATCTTGCGAACATAACACTTCAAAAATAAACTCTCCATGATCTGATTCTACTTTCACCTTTTCACCTTCTATAAAACCTATATTTGGGTGCAATATGACACGATTGTCTCGCTTGAACTGTGTATTGATAGAATGATTTGATTTTGGAGTAATCAGCCAAAGTGTCTCATCTTTGAGTTTGTTTTGGCTCTGTTTGCGGTATTTTGTAAAGCGTTTGGTGTTGATAAACTCATCATTAAACTCATCCACAAAAGCAAACATCTCTTTGCCATTTTCTCCAAATCCATCACTATAAGGCAACGACTGATAGGCAGGAGAGATATACTCTTTTTGATTTGTTTTGCATTGTGAAAGCCACGCATCAAGATAGTAAGACTCAGATTGTAATCCATCCAGTCCAAAATGTTCAAAAAGAAAATGCGTAAAATCATATTCGCTAATGCCAATAGACTTCTTGCAAAACAAGAAGTCTAAGTACGAAGTGCGTGAGCTGTCTGCTGAAAACAACTTAGCGTTAGCATAGCCTAATGGACTTTGTTCATTAGGCGTTATTTTGAGTTCTGCAAGAACTCCAATAGATGACTCTTGAATCTTGTGCATTGATGTGACAAAATGATGACCATAACTCAAACGCACATCTTCTTTTTCGTAAAAGTGTTTTGCAGGAATCACGATTCTTGCCATTTTGGAAGTTTCATTTTCGTAGAGACCAAAATAGATTAGATTTTCTACTTCTAAAAGCTCCTTTTTGGTGCGATTGGTGTCGGGCATACTTTCGCACGGATTGCCTCCTTGTATCAGCACTGTGCCAAACTTTGAAAATGGTGTAGCCACTTTGGAGACACGTTTACACGAAACTTCAAAAGGATTTTCAAATCCTAATTTGGAGTTGCCAAGATAGCTCACACCGCACCCTTCGCGTCCAAAAAGTCCAAGTATCGCCGCAAGAGAATCAATCGCACGAAGTGCGTACGAACCAATCGAATATTTTTGTACGCCAGTACCGACCAAAAAAACTACTTTATGTTCTTTGAGATGATGCAATACGCGTCCAAAATCTCCTAAGTTGAGATTGAGATGTTGCAAAATTGCTTTGATGCGATGCTCTTTGGTGTAGTCATAATAGTCTTGAAAATCAGGAGCAAACTCCTCCAACCACGCTTTGTTTTCGCTATCTTCCATAAAAATAAAACGAGAAAGCAAAATCGCCACATAATAATCCGTACGCGGTGGTATCTGTAGATGAATCGTCGCTTGTTTGGCAATTGCTGTTTTGATAGGATCAATCACGATGAGTTTTTTGCCTTCAAGTAACGGCATAAGATGTGAATTGGTGACTGTGATATTGCGTCCCCACACCACAACAGTTTGGGCTTTGGCGATTTGCTCAAGAGGCAATGTGCGATTGACTCCTCTTCCCGCCTCAATTCCCGCTGCTCCCGCACCATCACAAAGTGTTCCTTTGGTGAGATAACCATCGATTTTTTCGATAAAGAGATTAGTGATCTCTTGCATTACGCCGACATTGCCACTGCCACGCCACAATAGACTTTTGTCCACCTTAAACGCCTCTGCGGTGGCTATCAATGCTTCATCGAGTGTCACTTCATTACCATCAATTCGAGGTGTAGTGATGCGTTTTGTTTTTGGCATATAGCGATTGACTACGGCACACAAAGCTCCGTTTCCAGCAGGATGGTTTGGATCTCCTTTGGGTTTTGTCTCTTCAAAAACAATTTTGCACGCATCATAACAGTCCAAAGCACACGCCGTTGTTTGTATCATTTTAGCTCCACTTTCACCAATGCAGAAAATCTTTCCGCAGGTGCAGGAATCACAATCTCTACGCGATAAGAAGAGATGAAGTGCTCATCAGCACTCTGCCAAATTTTGGTAATAGTGTGATCAGTTTGGTTGCTGTCAATATAAATCTTTTTGTTTGAAATATCACGTAACTCCTCTTCGTCCAAAAAAAGTGTCAATTTGGCACGACGCGTATCTTGAATGACTGCAAGAGGTGTTCCTATTGCGACAAAATCCCCTTTGCGTACCATCAATTTGTAAAGATATTCACCATAAAGAAAAAGTGATTTTTTGGCGATAGCGTCTTCAAGTTGTGCGATGTGATCTTGCATATCAAGAATCTGCTTTTGGAGATTTAAGAGTTTTTCATGTACGCCAAGAGATTGGGTTTTGGCTTGTGTATAAATACTAAAAGCATTGTCTTTTTGGGTTTGAGAAGCAGTGTTGAGTTTGGAGAGTTTTTCATAATAGCGTTGGTGTCGCTGTGTGGTGCTTTGGAGATTTATATGTAACTCTTGATTGATGATACGCATCTCTTGAAGGAGTTTGAGACTCTCTTTGGCACTCAAAAGCACTTGATGATCAAGCACATCATCAATATGCACCACTCTTTTGTTTGTAATATTTTTTGCTTCCATTGTACTATCAGCTTCAATCACTTGACCACTTACGGCTGCTTTGATGGTGACAGTGTCGTATGGTTCGACTTTGGCATAATGGATTTTGGCAAATATCACAACAGGCAATATCATCAACACTATAAACTGTTTCATTTTTTACCTCTATTTTTATTTGATATATACACCTTAAACGAACAAGTTCGTTTAAGGTTGCAAGGACTAATGCAAATCCTCGTTGAGTTTGACTTCTCTTGTGCTTCGACGTACGGTTATTTGTCCTGTTGTGGAGTCTTGTCTAAAATGCAAACCATTGAGTCCTTGTAGCACATCGGCTCTAAAGAGATTTTTATTTTCGAGTGTCACGTGCGGATTTGTGGCTTTGATTTTAGCAAGCTCTTCATTGCTAATGTGTACTTTAGTGCCTGCAAATATCGCCAAACCGCCATCGATAATACATCCATCACCAAGTGCGATTCCGCATGTTGAATTTGCACCCAAAAGTGTGTTTTCTCCGATAGTGATAGGTTTGCCATCTGTGCCTGAAAGTACGCCCAAAATACTCGCACCACCACCGATATCAGAACCAGCTCCGACGACTGCTGAGGAGGAGATTCTTCCTTCTACCATCACCGCACCTAATGTTCCAGCGTTGAAATTGATATAAGATGCTCCAGGCATGACTGTCGTGCCTGCTGCAAGTTGCGCACCCATGCGTACTTTGGAGGCTTCAAGAATTCGTGTGTTGTCTGCGGGAATAATGTGTTGTAGATAGCGTGGAAACTTATCGACTGCATCAATATGTGGAAAAGTGCCTTTGAGTTTCATCTCTATCTCATTGTCTCTAAGATAATCCAACTCGTATGGTGTATTTCCAACCCACGCGACATTACTCAACACACCAAATGCACCGCTTAGATTAACGCTACGAAGTGCTACTTTTCCAAGCGAAAGTGCATAAAGTTTGAGATAAACCGCCTCAACAGATTGAGGTGCTATATCTTCAAACAAAAAGACGATTCTAAAATCCTTACCGATATCTTCCATATTTGCCAAAGCTTTTATCACTTGAATATTTTTGTGTGCATCTTGCGTTGCTTCAGAGACCAACGGAGCAAATGCTGCCATTGCATTTTCTATAAATCCTTCGTTGAGAGTCACCACAAACTCACTGCTACTACAATCTACTGCAATTTTAGACTCTTGGAGTGACTTGATAAAAACTGCTGCTGAACCGTAATTCTCTTTCCAGTTGATTAGTCCAAAATTGGCTTGCAAAATCTTTTCTGCATTTTTTTGACCACGATCAACTCTTGCGATACCAAATGCAATAGGCTCTCTATATCCTTCTTGTGTTTTAATCTCCTCAACAAATGTTTTAAACTCATCTGCTGACGTGATAGCTTGAATCGCCATACTATGCTCCTAATATCTAAAAATTTTTTGGAAACGATTATACATAATTTGTGTAAAGGGATCTATTTTATCTCTATTTCCGCCATCGCTTCATCCCAATTTCGTGTGAAATATTTTCGGATAAATCCCTCTTGATGAGGAATCGTACACCCTGAACAGTCTTGATGAATCGCATTTTCGCTTTCAAATTGACCTCCTTCTTTGGCGTCAATCACACAATATGAGTAGAGCGTTTTACCATTGATTTTGCTAATTCCATCATCACAAAAACGAAAAAAAGGACAACCACAAAAGTAGCAATTGAGTGCTGGTATTTTATGGCACTTCGTATGACTCTCAAAAAGCAGACAAAAATCTACAGAAGAGACGGAAAGGTTTTCAAAACGAAAATATTCAATCACCTCATCATCATTCAAAGAGGAAATTTTTTTGAGAATCGCACTGTGTTTTTGTGAGTGATCATCTCGCCATTGGCTATAAAGCATTCTGTTTTCCTTTGAGTTTTAGCCACAATAGCCCCAGATACTCATGCCAAGCGTGTTCTGTGTCTTGTAGATATCTCGCACTCAAAAATGAAAAAATAGTATCTTGAGAATTGCCTCTAAAATCTGTTGGAGAGGCGATTGGAGTGAGACCTTCATCTGCAAAAATCATCATCGCTCGAGGCATATGATAGGCTGAAGTGACCAAAATAAATGGTTTATTTCCTACTCTTTGTTGCATTCTCCACGCCTCTTCTCGTGTGTCTTTGACATCTTCTTGCATTACGATTTTCTCTTTTGGTACACCTGCATCAATGAGCAGTTGGGCTGTTTTATTCGCATCAGAAACGCCATTTGGTGAATATCCAGAAGTGATGATTTGAAGATCAGGACGTAGATGAAAAAGTCTCAATGCTTCCCATCCTCGTCTCTCTTTATCACCACCCAAAAGTAAAACATAATCTACTTCCGAAGGAATCTGTTGGAGTTTGGAGTAGTGTGACTCAAGCGGTGATATCAATATATCTGCTACAAACGCGTGTGTAATCGCAATAGACCACACCAACCAAAAGAGAAACAACAGTTTGGCTTTGAAGTAGGCTTTTTGTATCAATGCTGTAACTCCAAGCAGTACAAACACCACTCCCAAAGACAAAGGCATCAAAATCACACTAATTGCTTTTTTGAGGAGAAACGCAAATCCAATTTCCATAGTCAATTTCCTATTTTAAAATACAGTATCGCGACAATACTCCCTATCACACAAAGAGCAATCCAAATCAATCGAGAGTAGTTTAGAGAGCAAGGAGTACGCCATTTGTGATCCAAAAGTGTAACAGAGAAAATCTCTCCAAATGCTTTTGCTTTAAGAAGTGAAGAGATTTTGATAGCATCAAAATCACCTTTTTGATAGGCTTTTGCTTCCTCTTCGCCGTAGAGTATGAGTGTTGTATCAAACTCATTTTTATCCAAAAAAGAAACCATTTTGGGATATATCATACATCGCTTTTGATATCGTGTATAAAGTCTATCGGGAAGATTAATCGAACGAAAGGTGATATCAAAATAGACACCACTCAAAACGCCATAACGCTCGACCAGTGCCTCAAATCCATACAAAGAGCTACTCATATGCCAATGTATCCACAGTGAGTTTTCATAAGTGTGAGCAAAATCAAAAAATCGCTCCAACACATCTCTCTCCAATATCGCCTCACTCACATCCATTCCCAAACGTTCTTTTGCCTCTGCGATACTAAAACTCACACTCTTTTGAGTCTCAATCTCATAGAGCGAAATCGCCGTAACACAAGAGAGCGAACCTCCATTAAGATCAGAACACGCATAATGAATTGATATTATTTTTTCCATTTGAGTTCTTTCAGAACTAAAAATAACGCACAATGAACGTTATTGGTTGTCTTTTGAAAAAAAACTTGCCATTTAGGCAACTTTCTTTTCAAAAGACTGCTAACGCTAAGTTCTCTTCAGTAGAGAGCTCACGCACCTTGTGCTTATACTTAGACTCTCTCAAAACTCCGTACTAATGCAATCAAAATCACTATTTCAATTCCCAATAAAAGAGTATGAAGCCAATAGACTTGTGTTTGATTTTGTGAAATTCCATAGTGCAAAAGCAATCTATAAAAGAGATATGAGACTCCCATTCCTGCTAAATATCCCAACTGTTTTGCAGTATCAAGCTGTTTGAGAATCGATTCTTTTTGCAATAGAAGCGTTTCGATACGCACCAAATAACCTCCAAACACAAAGGTAAATTGATATCCAATATAGACTAATAGTGCTGTAGCCTCACCATAAGAGAAGAGCAAAAAATACAAAATCACAACCAACATCACCACTTCTACCAAAAGCGAAATGACAAAAAACCACGCAATAGCAAGAATCCTCTCATAGAGTCTTGCTATCACTATCATTCCCAATGCCAATGCAATTCCACCCACAGAATAGACCAACGGCTCAAGCGGTGCATATAAAGTCATCACGGCTCCCACACTCATTCCCAAAAAAAGAGAATTCAAAAACTTATATCCAACAAATCGATTTGTAATAAGTCTCATCTCTCTTTTTTGTGCCTACACCACTTATAAAAAAGCCTATCAGGATTGATAGCACTATCCACCATTTCGCCATGCACAATAAGTCGCGCCAATTGATATCCCATCAAAGGACCAAATACAAAACCTCTACCACCAAAACCATTACAGATATAAAGACCATCACGATAATGCAACGGCGGTTTTGCACCTGTAGCAAGTGTCGGAAAATTCTCTAACATATAAGCTACATTGATCACTTTTCCAACCAAAGGAAAATAGTCTCTACTGCCTGCACGCATTCCACAGTAGCTCTTGAGTAGTTGCATATCAGAAGTATCGACGAGTGCCAAAGCTTTTTGTTGCAATAAAAGTGCTTTATTGTCATCACAAAGCGTGGATTTTTTGATCTCTTTTTCGTGTGTCGCACCCAACTTTATCACGCCATTGATATTTGCTGAGATGGACATCGACTGATGCAAACTTACATTGAGAGATAGATTGGAGCGAAAATCTCCACGTGTTCCCCACAACCCTGAAACTCCCATATACGATACATCAGCAAGAGTGTTTTCGTATCCTGTAGCCAATATGATATTTTTGGCATAAAACCCTTCTGCTCTCCAAAAACCATCACAATATGAGATTTGTTTTACTTCAATGGATTTGAAATCAACTCCATCAAGCAACGCCTCACAAAGCGGTTTTGCATCGCACACGCCAGCATCAGAGAAAAAAAAGCTCTCAAATAGTGTGTTGATATTCATCTCTTTGAGTTGTGACAAGGAGTGTATTTTGTAACGATTAGAAATCGAAGTTTGGTAGTCGTCAAATTTTTCTGCATCATCGGCATCTTTTGGAATACGTATCACACCTGTTTGGTGATAGTAGTCGCCAAAATAGGCAAGATAAAAATCTTTAGCAAACTCAAACGCTTCATTGGTCAAACTTTGGAGTGGCGAACCTTTGCCAATCTTGGGAGATACAAATGCACCTGCTGCACCCGAACCACCCGAAGCGATTTGGTGACGCTCAAGCACCAAAACCCGTTCTCCTTCGCGACGTAAAAAGTAGGCACTACACGCACCTGCAACTCCTGCACCGATAATTATCGTATCATAAACTTCCATTTTTGGACTCCTCTTTTTGAGGTTGTTTTGGTGTTATACTATTTTTAAACGTGTTTGAATCTGCTCAAATACAGGACGTTTTGATACTTGAGGTTGCATACAATCATTCATAAGAGACTCCATCACTTCAAACTCTTTTGGATAATTTTCTTTATCACAGCAACGCTCCAATAACTCCTCTATCATACATCCAAAAGCACGCACCTCAAGTCGTTCAAAACTATGATCGTTTTGTGTCACATCATAACAAGTTGCTGCTCCAAAATCTCCGACAATTGCATGACCTTGATTGTCCACGAGAGTATTGTGAGCATAAAGATCTCCGTGACTGATTCCTTTTTTGTGGAGATGGTAGAGTGCTGATGCGACATCTGTGAGTGTGCGATGGAGTTGTATAAAACCAAATTGTGTACCTGATACGTAGATGTCTCTTGAGCAACTCTCAAAGCTTGGAGGATTAGCAAGAGTGCGAAAGTGTGGAGGAATCAATGCAAAAAGCAATCCTTGTTTGTTGTTTGGATGGTGTGTGATTTTTGCAAATGGCGTATTGAGATTTGGATGTTTGCTAGCAATAATCGCAGCTTGCATCTCATCGGCTGGATAACCGTCACTTGTGACATCTGCTTTGAAACATTTGAGAGCGACTGCTTGAGTATTATCAATAAGTGCTTTAGAGATGATACCAGAAGCACCTTCTCCAAGTTTTTCAAGCAGTGTGATTCTTTTGTATTCTATATTTTGGAGTGCGTCAATATCAAAACTATCAATGAGATCTACACTACTACAAGGATTTCCTTCAACACCAAACCACGAGAGTTTTGGAAGCGTAAAAAGCCATTTAGGCGTTGCTTTGAGAGTATTTGCTGAGATTCGTAACAGTTCAAGATTGGTACAGTTTTGCATTGATTGTGGAAGTGTAGTGAGTTGATTGCCAGCAAAAGCACATTTTTGAAGTGCGTGAAGATCTCCTATCGATTCGGGCAGTTTCGCAAGACGATTGTCAGTCAAAATCAACCAACGAGTATTCAGCGGAAAAGAGTTTTCTAAGATAGTCGTGATTTGATTTGATTTGAAACCAATCATCGTAAGGTTTGTACAGTTTGCAAGCACTGATGGAAATATCTCAAAATGATTTTTGGAGAGAAAAAGTATTTTGAGTTTGTGTAGTTTTCCAAAATCATCAGGGAGTGTAGAGAGACGGTTATTGGAGAGGTCAAGCAACTCAAGTGTATTGGCAAGATCAAAAATATCTTGAGGAAACGTCTCAAGATCACAAGAGAGTGCGAGGTGTCTAATGCCACGAAGTTCACCGTTTTGAAGTGCTTTGAGTGTTTGCATATACTTTCCTTTTTTATTGGAGTTCTTTGGGAACTCAAAATAACGCTTAAATGGTGTTATTTGTGACTTTTTTGGAATCTCTAAAAACTCTCTTTTGTCATTTGCGAGCTTGACCCACAATCTCCTTTATTTAAGAGACAAAAGAGTCGCTACACTTTTCATCAATATAGTGTTGTACAAATGCTCTCACCTCTTCGTAGATAAAAGAGTCTTTGTAGTTTTCTATCTTACCGCCACTTGCGTTAGGATGACCGCCACCATTTCCGATGTGTGCTGCCATTTTGGAGACATCCATTTTGTTGCTACTACGCAATGAAAAGTTGCCACGATAGTTTACGTCCATATAAAAATCATAATCATCATTCATCACCATACAAGCATTTCCAATGATAGAAGAGCTACCGATATTGTAACCTAAGACTCCCTTGTGACCTTGATAGACAATAGTAAGACGCTCGCGTTGAAGTGTGAGGAGTTTGCTGACATAATGAGCCACAAGATTATCAAGTGTATTGTTTGAGTCATTGAGAAAAAATTGTTTTTTGAGAGTGTGAAGTGAATCATCAAGCATAATTGGAGCCTGAAAAATACCAATCAAGCCATTTGCTCCATCAAGAAGATGAAACTTCAACATACGATCTTCTGTTGGAAAAAGTGTTCGATTGATCTCTCTTGCTCCTGATATCATCCCAAGCATCACTTTACCAAACTCAAAAAATAGATCTTGCTCTTGCCATATATCAATCGCGTTGATTGCTTTTACGATGGAACTGTAATGCCCTTTTGAGTCAAAATCAAAATGAGATCGTAACCACTCATAAGTGAGCAGTGTCGCACAACGTGAAGTATCAAGTGCGTACCACTCAAATATCTCTGCGACCGTAGCACCTGTCGCGTGATGATCTAAAAGTTGTAATTTTACACCGATACGAACTGTTTCTTTTTGGATTTTTGTTGCTTCTTTTTGGGTGAGGTTGAGATCTGTGATAAGTACAAGTGTATTTTGGCGATTTTGAGCTTCGATAGTCTCTTCGATCGTTTTGATAATCTCATCAAGTCTTACCATCACTTCAGGACCATAGTTGGCATTGTGACAAGTGAGATTTTCAAAACACGCACGGGTGAGATATTGACAGCCGTAACCATCAAGATCTATATGAGAGAGGTGAAAAATATTCGTATACATGAGACTATAAAATATCCTCCAACATCAAACCATCCAAAAAGTGATCAACACGCACTTGAAAATTAAAAAGAAATGGAGAGATAGCACAACTACCAATCGCACCGTTTGGACAACTTGCAAGATATTGTGTGCAGTCAAAGACCACAGGAGATTTACCCTCAGCAGCAACAATGATTGATCTCACAGAGATATCTTTGGCTTCTTTGATAAGTATAAAGCCTCCATGGGCACCTTTTTTGGATTCTAAAATCTCCTGTCTGGCAAGACTTTGAAGAATTTTTGCCAAAAAACTTTTTGGAATCCCCAACTCTATAGAGAGCTGTTCTGCTCCAATAGGTTTATCAGATTTACGAATAGTGTCGAGTGAAAGAAGAGCATACTCTGTAGCACGTGTCAATAGCATAAAAAAACCTTAAATAGTTATCAATCCAACAAGAACCATCACGTTAAAAATCTAATTTGATAGTCTAATTAGGATAATTTTACTCTAAAATGGATTCATTTTAAGACTTTTTTAGAAAAAAACAGTCCTTAATCTATATACGCTTTATTTTTGCGAATAAATTTGAGCTTTTTGGTAAATACTTAAGATGTTGAGATACTATTTTATTTTTTAGAACGCCAATGGAAAAATGAATGTTTGAACTTACAGAGTATATCGGTGTGGTAGCGTTTGCTGTTTCTGGTTTTTATGTGGCAGTGCGTGCCAATCTTGATTTGCTGGGGATTTTGATTGCTGTTTTTTTGACTGCATTTGGAGGTGGAATTATCCGTGATGTTTTAGTAGATCGTACACCTTATGTTTTTAGTCATGATATTCCTGGTTTGATGGTAGTAGCAGTCACACTTTTTTTGATTCTAATAGGATTTCACCGTCGTGATACGATTGAAAATAGCCCTATTTTTATTATCAGTGACTCTATTGGATTGGCATCTTTTAGTATTACAGGAGCGATGGTTGGACTTGAATATCATTTTAATTTTACAGGGGTTTTGGCAACTGCGTTTTTGACTGCGGTTGGAGGCGGAATTACACGTGATGTGATTATCAATGAAGTACCGTTTGTTTTTAGGACAGATTTTTATGGAACAATTGCTCTTTTGATCGGGTTTTTAATCTATCTTTGCGATTTTTTTGGGATTTTGAATCACTATGCGGTAATTTTTCTTTTTCTATTTGGGGTTGGAGTACGATGGGTAGCGTACTCTAAAAAATGGTCAATTCCTCTCAAGTAAATCTATCTAAATTATCTGTAAGTTTATCACGCTACAATTATCTTTCCGAAATTTTTTGGAAATAAATCTACTACCAATCAGGAGGTCGTTATGGCTTTGGATCAGGCGAAAAAAGCAGAACTCATTAAGCAGTTTGCAAGAGGCGAGAACGACACAGGTTCTTCAGAGGTACAAATCGCACTTCTTACAGAGAGAATCAGATATCTCACAGAACATCTCAAAGGCAATCACAAAGATCACTCCTCAAGACTCGGTCTTTTGAAACTTGTCAGTCAAAGAAGAAGATTACTCAAATATCTCAAAAACACAGATATTGCACGATGGAACACTATCAAAGAAGCACTTCAAATTCGAAACTAATCTCTTTCTTTTTCGTTACGCGTCCTTTTTTGGACGCTTTTTCTCTCTTAACTTTATCTCCAAAAATTATAATCCCCCAAGCAAAACAAACAACTTTTCAAAAAGTTTTATTCTCTTAGAGTAAAATTTGATTATATAAAATAGGGGTAAAAAATGAGTAGAAAAAAAGAAAAAAGGGGACAGACTATTTAAAAAGGTTTTTTAGTACAAAAGTAGCCTGTCCCCTTTTGTCACAAATTCATCAAAATCTTCACCTAAAGTATCCCATAAAACTTTATCATCTACTCCAAAATAATGATGAGTTAAAACATCTCTCATTTTAGGGAACCTCTAAAAACATAGATTGCTTCACTTCGTTCGCAATGACAAATCCCGTCATTGCGAGGCTTTGTAAAAGCCGAAGCAATCCAAAATGTAGTTTTTAGAGATTCCCTTTAGCTATTTCACTCCATGTGATTTCAGGGCATTCTTCTGTAAGCTCTTTAGGGATATTTTTTACAACTTCACCAATGTCTTCAAAAGCTTTTGCGACAGCATAAACTTTTTCAAGATTTTCTGTAAATTCATCGTAAGTTATATTTTCAACAAATTTTTTAATATTTTTACACTCAAAAGCTATATCTTTAATATAAAGCTTATAGCCTCTATTGCTTTTAAACATAGCTAATATCCTTTTGAATATAGCTTTTTATTTGTGGCTTTAATGTTTCATCTCGCACCAAGTCAATTTTTTTATGAAAAAAGTCTTCAAGCTGTTTGGTTAATTTTAGATATTTAAACATTGAGAGTTTTTTATCTTTTTCGATTTTATATAAAATATCTATATCGCTGTTTTCATTTGCTTCATCTCTGGCAAATGAGCCAAAGAGACCAATAAATTGTATTCCAAATTGATCATGATAATATTCTTGATTTGATTTCAAATAATTTAAAATATCTTGCTTTTGCATCACCTTATCTCCTCAAGTTTTATAATTGTTTTTTATTTTTATATTGTATCAAATTTAGTTTCAGTAAATATTTTGGTAATTTTTTTGGATAACTATTTATTCAACAAACATTATATGCAAAACAGCTTTACTTCGTTTAGTGAACCGCTA
>DYPM01000165.1 GCA_020719895.1 Sulfurovum sp.
TGAAATGAACCTTCCAAAAAATCAAAATTTTCACAAGAGCGACAAGTCGCGAGAGTCGTCTGTCGAAGAGCTAATTTTTAAGATGTTTTTTTTGATGATGGTGTTGTTGTGGTCTCCTTTGAATGCAAAAGAAGAAGCGGTGCCACCGCCCGTAGATCATATTCAAGTTGCAACGATACTTTTTTATGATGGCAAATATGACAAGGCGTTGATCTCCTTGCAAAAGGCCAAAGAGTCAAATGTAGAGATTGATTGGATGAAATACCACTCTATGAGAGGGATAATATTTCTCAAACAAAACAGACTCAAAGAGGCGATAGAAGAGCTTAGAAAAGCTATCGAAGTGACGCATGTCTATGTCTACAAAAAGCCAGTAGTTGAAGAAAAGCCCAAACATCTTTTTACACTTCTCTCTGAACGCAACGAGAGTACTATAAGTAAAGAGCCTCCTTTTGATCCTGAAGCATTGAGAAAAGACAAACTTCAAGAACTCTATCTCTATCTCTCGCAAGCCTACTACAAAGACAAACAATATCTCAAAACTGTTGAGGCGTTAGATCAAGCAGGCGAGAGAGGACGTGATAGTTCTGCTACTTTTACTTTGCGTGCAGAGTGTTATTGGAAAGCAGATGAAAAAGAGAGAGCCATTACAGTTTTGACGCAAGGAGCGACAGTTTTCCCCGAAGACACGACACTGCTCAAGCAGAAATTTTACTATTTTGCAGAGCTACAACTCTACCAAGCCGCAATCCAAGCAGCACGAGAATACATCAAACGAATGCCTGCAGATGAAAAAGAGTATGTCTCTTTGGCACAAATGCTTCAAAATGGAGGTGAAAAGAATCAAGCCATTCAAGTTTTGGAAGAGGCGGCACTTCGTTTCCCTAAGTCAGCAAAGATTCAATTTCTTTTGGGTCTCTACTACAATCAAAAACAGATGACATACACAGCAGCACACCTTCTTGAGATGGGAGCCGAACGTAATGCAACTTATCTCAAAGATGCAGCAGAGATGTATCGAAGAGCAGGAGATCTCTCTTATGCTATCTATCTCAATTCCAAAATGACTGATAATGCAGAGAAGACCAGACAAAAAGTGGCAATTTTTGTGAGTCGTGGCGAGTTTGAAAAAGTGATTGCACTTAAAGACGCACTCAATAGATATGGTATGCTCAAGGATGACAATATGCGGTATGCGTTAGCGTATGCTTATTATGTCGTACATGATTTTGATAAAGCCGAAGAGCATTTGCAAAAGATAGAAGATAATGAACTTTTTTCCAAAGCAACCGTGATTCGTAAAAATATCGAAAAATGCAAAGACAAACCGATGGAGTGTATAGAATGAAAAAGATGACAAGAGTAGCTCTCGTATGGCTTTTGCCTTTTTTGCTTTTTGGACAAAAGATGGGAACTCTATCGGTAGTTCTTTTTAGTGATGGTGAACCGCTTGAATCAAACGAGATAAGGATTGACGGTCAAGGAAGTTATCGTACTGATAGTGATGGTGCAATACAGCTGGCTCTTAGTGCAGGAAGACACCTTATTGAGATTTATGGCAAAGATGAGCAGGGAAATAACCTTGGTTACTTCAAAAAACCTTTGCAAATCAAAGAGGAGCAAGATACTCAAGTCATCGCGACATTGAGTCTCAAAGGTCCTGACAATATAGATATAGATACGCCACTCGATGTGGTAGTATCAAAATCTGATACGACAAAAGCCAAAGGAGAAGGTCTCTTGCATGGCAAAGTGCGTTCATCAGAAGGTGGCGTTGCTATTGGTGGTGCGAGAGTTTTCGTACGTGGAACAGCAGTCGATACACGTACAGACGAAGCAGGAAATTTCACCGTCAAAATTCCCGCAGGCAAAGAGGTAAGCATCTCTGTTGTACATTCGGCTTATAGTGCACAAACTATCGATGGAATTTTGGTACAAAATGGTGCTACGGTCTCTAAAACAATTAAGCTTACACCAGCAAGTATGGAGCTTGAGGAGTTTGTCGTCCTTGCACCAAAAGTACAAGGAAGTATCGCCGATGTGATGGCAGAAGAAAAAGAAGCCAAAGCGGTTGTCAATATCCTAAGCTCTGAAGAGATGTCCAAAAAAGGTGATAGTGATGCGGCTTCGGCTATCAAACGTGTTACGGGTGTTACATTGATTGGAGGCAAAGATGTCTACGTGCGTGGACTTGGAGGAAGATACTCCAATGTTGAGATGAACTCATTACCACTTCCTTCTCCTGATCCAGCACGAAGAGCTGTGCCATTGGATATTTTTCCTGCCAATGTTATTGGCTCTATGAAGATTCAAAAAAGTGGAACTGCCGATATCCCTGCAAGTTTTGGAGGCGGATATGTGGATATTCGAACCAAAGAGAAATCAATTGATGACTACATTCAGATTTCAATCGGCGGCAAAATGGATAGCGACACAGGAATAAGTGTTTTGACATACAAGGGTAGTGATACTGACTATTTGGGTTATGACGATGGATATCGAGAGATTGATGCGGAAATTTT
>DYPM01000039.1:0-11884 GCA_020719895.1 Sulfurovum sp.
AAGTTATATTTTCAACAAATTTTTTAATATTTTTACACTCAAAAGCTATATCTTTTTATTCAACAAACATTATATGCAAAACAGCTTTACTTCGTTTAGTGAACCGCTATGTAATTTATTGGCTACTATGTTTTGTTATATCTATCTTTTTTGGCTTGTTTTTATTAAAGATTTTTAGAATGCTAATTTTGTTTTCATAAATTTTATATTGGATGGTATATTTCATAAAAATCATATCTCTTACATTTTCATCATCGGAGTAAAAAGATTGTCTGCATTTATATGGAGAATGTGTTAGGTTGTTTATCTGCTGTTCTAAGTCAGTGTGAAATTTTTCACTTGCACTAATTTTATCTTTTGCAATGTGTTTTAAAATTCTTAATAGTTGAGTCTTATATAATCTGGTTCTAAAGATTTGCATTAGCTTTTAAATCTTTGAAAAAAATTTCCATTTCATGGTCGTACTGTTCTTGAGACAGCATCTCCATTGTACCATTTTCAGAGTCTTCAATAATCTGTTCTAAATCTTTTTTTCTTTCATAAAAATATGGGTCAAACTCCAAATTTTTATCTTTTGAAATAGTTATATTCGAATGACTATTTTTTACAAAATTCATAAACTGTTGCATGTAATCATCTTTTATCTGCACTGATAAAGTTTGCATAATCCATATCCTTCTATTGGTTTCTTAAATTTTGATTTAAGCAAAACTCAAGTGAAGCTCACTTGAGTTCTAAAGGTTAATTAACTCACTCTTTTAATCTCTTTGCCATATCATTTTCCTCAATATCTGTAACCACAATATTAACCGATATAGATTGTTTGTCATTTGGTCAGTATGTGAAATGTTTTGATAATACTTTTCTACATACAGAATAGGGGGTCAGGTGACAATGACAACTCTATATTTTGGGGAATACTGCAGAAAAACAAGAGGCGGGCATGAGTTGTCGTTGTCACATGACCACTATATCCCCTCTGATTTGTTATGTTCGTAGTTCACCTATCTCTGTTTTATTTCCATATTTGAATGTATATGATGGATGGTAACTATCAATGAAACCGGTTTCATCTGGAGTGGCTTTCAAAAATGAAAATTGATGTTTAGCAGTTTTGCCTAATTTATATAAATTGTCTTGGTAAGCTAATTTGATATGTCTTACAAGTTCAGTTTTTAGGTTTTCTTGATATGCATTGCCTCCTGATGCTACTATAACTGGAGCATCACAAAATCTTATTTCAGAATTTTTAGCAAACATTTTAGGGTGAAGCTTGTTTTCTTCAAACTGTTTTACCGCCTCACCTGAGTTCTGATTTTTTAAATTGAATAAATTATAAAGTCTAATGGTTCCACCATCAAATTGAGAAGTGAAGAGTTTAAGAATATCTATCATTAATCTATCAATGGAAAATTCTACATATTTTTCATCATCTTGTGGTTCTACAAAGAATGGTAGATTTTTTGAGCGTAAATAATCTGTTTGGTCATTTTCATCTTTTGGTAAAGCACTACCTGGATTCAAAAGGATAAAACTATATTTTAAATCCCAATTATCTCCAAACTGAAGAATTGTTTGATCTCTGAAATAAACACCAGCTTTATCGTCTTTTTCCCATCTTGCAAAACATTTCATTTTTTTCTTCTTTCAAATTGGATTAGAACATAACTATTTATTCAAGGAACATAATGCCTCTCACTCCATTTTTTTAAGTATTAAGGGCATCTCTAAAAACTACATTTTGGATTGCTTCGGCTTTTACAAAGCCTCGCAATGACGGGATTTGTCATTGCGAACAAAGTGAAGCAATCTATGTTTTTAGAGGTTCCCTTAACAGTATACATAAAGTGTCCTTTTATTTTTAAATATATAACAATTTGAGATATTTTTATAAATATCCCCCCAAAACCATAAAATGATAAAAATTGCTTATGTCCTTTTAGCAAGGTATTAGCCGTTATTTGGACAAAATGTTCTGTTATTTGTTCAATAATCCATTAAAAGGACAAAATGTCCTCTCTAAATAAGGGGTAGAGAGTGCAGGTAAAAAAGAAACTTTTAGACATAGTTAGAGATAAAGTAAGAGTAAAACACTATAGCATGTCAACAGAAAGAACGTATATCCACTGGATCAAACACTACATCTTCTACCATAACAAAAAACATCCCATAGAAATGGGCAAACCTGGGATAGAAGATTTTTTAACTTTTCTTGCAGTAATGAAAAAAGTCTCTCCCACTACGCAAAACCAAGCTTTTAGAAAAAAGGGAGACAGGCTACTTAAAAAAGGTTTTTTAGTACAAAAGTAGTTTGTCTTTTTCTATACTCCCTTTTGAACCACTCACTACACCAATCGCGTGGTTTATCAAACGAGATATGAAAAAGATGTTTGCGTATCGACACAAGGAGACGCAGAAGGTGTTTGGTGATTAAGTCCATTAGCTTTCCTTTTTAAGTATTATTCACCTAAAATTGTGCGAGTTTATACATTTTGGAGAAAAATCATGTCACAAAAATTTAGATTAGTTACCAGAAGCGATATGGATGGGATCGTAAGTGCAATTTTGCTCAAAGAGATCGGCTTGATTGATGAGATTGTTTTTGTGCATCCTAAAGATATGCAAGATGATAAAGTAATGATTGATTCTAATGATATTACGACCAATCTTCCTTATGTCAAAGGTGTACATTTGGCTTTTGATCATCACGACAGTGAAACGGTTAGAAACGAAAAGAGAGAAAATCACATTATCGACGGCAAAGCACCTTCGGCTGCTCATGTTGTGTATGATTATTATGGTGGAGTGGAGCGTTTTCCCGATTTGCCATCAGAGTTAATGGTAGCAGTAGACAAAGCTGATTCAGCACAGTTTAGCAAAGAAGATATTTTGTCTCCAAAAGGCTGGGAGCTTTTGAGTTTTATTATGGATCCTCGAACGGGTCTTGGAAGATTCAAAGAGTATCGTATCTCCAACTACGCTTTAATGATTAATTTGGTAGACCACTGCAGAAACCTCACAATAGATCAGATTTTAGAACATCCTGACGTGAAAGAGCGTCTTGATATACTTGAAACATGTCGCTACACTTTTCAAGAGCAAATCAAACGATGTACAACAGTTCATCGCAATTTGGCTGTTGTTGATTTGACTAAAGAAGAGACGATTTATCCAGGTAATCGCTTTTTGATTTATGATATTTTTCCAGATATTAATATTTCGATTCATAAAATGTGGGGACTCAAAAAACAAAATGTCTCTTTTTCTGTGGGGAAATCTATTTTCAATCGAACTTCAAAAACTGATATTGGCAAACTCATGCTTAGATATGGTGGTGGCGGACATCATGCGGCTGGAGCGTGTCAAATTCCTACTGAAAATGCAGAAGAGACACTTCAAGCGTTGATTGAGGTTATTGTAAATGATGGATAGTTTGGATTTTGTATTAATAAAGGAGAAGCAATGCCGATAGATCAGATTAAAGACATTATAGATTATGGCGTGATTGGATTGCTTGGATTTTTGAGTTTTATCACAATTATGTTTGCGATAGAGAGATTGCTTTTTTATCGGTCTATCAAAATAGAACGCTACAGCCACAAACTCTCTTTAGAGCTTGAACTTACAAAGCGTCTTCCTACTATCGCAACTATTGGCTCAAACGCTCCTTATATTGGACTTTTGGGAACAGTATTGGCGATTATTCTTATCTTTTATATTATCGGTGCACAACAAGATACCATCAATCCAGCAGAGATTATGAAAAATCTTGCATTGGCACTCAAAGCCACAGCAGCAGGACTTTTGGTCGCTATTCCTGCGACGGTTCTTTACAATATGTTGATTACCAAAGTAGACAGACTTCTTGCGCAGTGGGAGATTGCCAAAGATGAAGGAAAGCTCATAAAATGACAAACTTAATAGGTTCAAAAGGATTATTTAAATGAGAAGAGAACCTTTTGATAAAATGAACGTGGTGCCATTTATTGATATTGTATTGGTGCTTTTAGTGATTGTCCTTGCGACGGCTACTTTTGTGACCAATCAAGCGATTAAAGTAGATCTTCCAACTGCTGGTTCTAAAAATACAGAAGAGAAAAAGAGCATCACTCTTGCGATTGATAAAGATGGAAATTACTTTTACAATCAAGAGAAGTTGACATTTGATCAGATCAAAACAAAACTTCTTACTTTAGATTCAAAAAAAGATCTTGTTGCACTACACACCGACAAAGAGAGTGCCTTTCAACACTTTGTGAGCATTATTGATATTCTCAAAGAAAAAGGGTTTGAAAACGTTTCGATTGTGACAAAGAAATAGCATATATAAGTCTCTGTATAGTGCATTTTTTTAATATTATTTTTCAATAAAGAGGGTTTTTTATGATTATAATTATTTTATCAGTGATGCTTTTTATTATGTTGGTAGTTGCTATTGCTATCAACCATAAACATATTAAAAAAAACAAAGAGTGTATTGAAGAGAGAGGATTTCTTAGATCTGTGCTTGAACGAACAGACAATCCTCTTGTGATTTTTTCAGAAGATCAAGAAGTTATTTTTACCAGTGAGAGTGCCAAAAAACAGTTTAAAGATCTTGTCACGGTTCCCAAAAGAGTTCTAAGCTATGATCCTCAAACCAATCGATTGGCTTCACCATATAACAATATTGTGATTACAAAAAGTGAAACTTCATTCAAAAAAGAGAGATTTATAATTTTTACTCTTTCTCGTAGTGAACTTATTGAAAATACTCCCAAAGAAATAGAAACACCCAAAGTAAATAAGAAAGAAACACAAAATTTCGAAAATACCAAAATTACTTCTATAGATCCTCTTAGTGGTCTTCCTAATGAGTTTGAAGCTATCACTAAACTTTCAGAAATCATTCAATCTCGTAGCGATACTCATGCACCATTTGGAGTTCTTGTTTTGGGTATTGATCACTATCAAGATATCAATATCACATTAGGACATATCCAAACCAATAAACTTATTAAAGAGATTTCTGATTTTCTTAAAGAACACGCCGAGCATCTGCTCCCGTATCGTTTGGATTGTGATAAATTTCTGCTTATTGCTCCAAAATATTTTAATGATACTGCTGAACTCAACTTGTTTGTACGAGAGTTTTTGACACTGATAAGCAGTCGAAGTGTTTCTATTCACGATATTTATCTTTCTGCTTCATTGGGAATCTCAAAATATCCAAGTGATGGTTTTGTAGCTTCAAAACTTCTCGATAATGCCACTACTGCCTTGCGTAAAGCCCAACGACACAAAGAGTCCAACTTTGAAGTTTATCTTGAGTGCGATGAGACTATTTCACATCAAAATGCAATGCAGATCAACGATGAGATTACAGTTGGGCTTAGAAACAGAGAATTTACTCTCTACTGTCAGCCAATTTTTGAACTCTCAAGCCAAAAAATTGTAGGGGCTGAAGTTTTGCTTCGATGGAATCACCCAAAACATGGTCTCATCTCACCTGATAGATTTTTGCAAATCTCTGAAAAAACAGGTTTGATTGTAGATTTGGGAGAGTTTGTTTTTGAGGAAGCGACACGACAAAAAGGAATATGGAACGATATGGGTCTAAAGCATCTTACTATGACAATAAACGTTTCATTGCGAGAGATGCGGATTGAAGGATTGATTCTTAAATTAGAGCGTTATATCTCTCAAAATAATCTACGACCCAATGAGTTTATATTGGATATCACAGAAGATGCAGCGATGCTTCATCACCACAAAACAGTGAGAGATATTGCACTGTTTCATGACTCTGGAATCTCTTTGACATTGGACGGTTTTGGTTCTGGATTTTTCTCTATAAGCTATCTTCAAAAGCTTCCTTTTGATACACTCAAACTTGATCGTGAACTCACAGCAGATATCGAAAATAACCAAGAACATCGACAAACAGTCAAGTCAATTATTGCTTTAGCAGACTCATTGGGTATTTCTATTGGAGTTGAAGGCGTGGAGAATGAAAATAGTGCTGCCATCTTTAAACATATGGGATGTAAATATGCTCAAGGATATTATTTTGCAAAGCCAGTCAATCTCAAAGATTTTATACAGTTTTACAATAGCTACTCAGGAAATTTATAAGAGTTTTACTTATTTTATTCAGTCATCATCACATAAGGGCGTTTGAGTTGCTCATTGAGTTTGTGTAAACTTACAGCTCTTCCTTCTCTTACAAACTCACGTCCATCTAAAAAAACCAACACTGTTGGCACAGCAAAAACTTGATAAAAAGAGGCAATTTGAGGATTTTTGTGTGCATCAAGATAGATTTGTTTGATTTTGGGGAATTGGCTATCAAACAGTTCTTTGAATTTTGGTCGCAGGGCGTGACATACATTACAATCTTCTCCCCAGAAGTAGAGTAGCACTCCCATCTCTTCGCGAATACTATTTTGTATCTCTTCAAGACTCATAGTTGATTCCTTTTATTGTGCGTATTGACTACTCAAATAAGCACTGTTGATGAGTTCTTTGAGTCCTAAATCAACTTGTATTTTAGGGAAAAAAGAGGGTTGCTCTCTCATTTCTATGGTTTCAAAAGTGGTTTTATCATCTTTTAAACGTATGCGAATCTCTTTTTTGATCTCATAAAGAGACGAGACTTTGTCTACTAAAATACCTTGAATTTCAGGTGCATTGGCAATATAAATTTTTCCTTCTGTAAAAGGAATTAATTGCTCTTTGGTTAAATTTCGATTTGCCATTACCGATGTGATGAAGTTTTCATATGTAGGATTGAGAAGGTGTTTGTCAAGATAGGCTCTGTTTTTTTCATCTACTTTTTTGAAAAATGAAATAGGTTGTTTAAACTCTCCCGTAGCGATATTATCTTCTTCTACGCCGATTTTATTTGCTAAATCTTTAATACTATAGTGAGGCATAATCACACCAATCGATCCCAAAATTGCATTTTTATTTGCAATCAGTGGCTTGATCGCCGAGGCGATATAGTAACCACCACTTGCTGCCATCGAAGAGACATACATCGTGATTTTTTTCTCTTTGTTGTAGGCTTTGAGGTATTCTGATAGTTCTTCGCTTGCTGATGGAGAACCTCCTGGCGAATTCATAATGAAAAGTACCTCTTTGTAACTTTTTTCTTTGAGTACACTGTCCATTTTTTCCATCACTTTTGAGGTAAACTCCTCTGTCACCATCTCATCAAAACTAACCACTGCAACACGATTTTCTGCCGTTTCTGGCTCTGTAAGTACTCCTGACTTGATCAAAAAAGCACCGATAATTACCAGTTCGGCAATAAGTAAAACCCCAATCATCCAAGCTTTAAGATTGGTAATAAAAAGTTTGCGTTTGAGGTCTTTGATTTGATACTCTTTAATATCTTCCATTTGTCTATTTTCCTTATTGGTATTTGTTTGTGATAAATATTTGAGGGGGGAATGTTATCTAAGCAAGATTAACATTAGATTGCGATTTGTAGTCAAAAAATTATAGTTTTGTTTGGTTATAAATTTGTTCAAGCAGTTTGGTTTGTTTTTGAAGTTCGAAATATTTTTCTTTGGTTGTAATGAAGTGTTCTAAAAAAAGCAATGCAATTATTCCAGGAAAAATCCCTATGATAACATCAAGAAAAATACCGATAAGATCTGTTTTTTTAAAATCTAAAAAGGGATTGACTGCTCCCACAATCACCAATCCCCAAGAGACACCCAACAGCAAATTGACAATAAAAGTCAACACTCTTCCCTCTAATCTCATAAACGCTTAATGATCATCTTCTATTGCCAATGCACCAGCAAGATAAACGTAAATCAAAATCATAAAAACAAATGTTTGCAAGAGAGCAGAGAATGTAAGAAGAAGATAAGCAGGAAGTGGTGCAATAAATGGTACCAACATCAAAAGAACCCACAAAAAGAGATCATCACCTTTGATGTTACCAAAAAGTCGGAATGAAAGTGAAATGATTCTTGAAATATGAGAGACAATCTCGATGGGAAACATCAATGGAGCAAGGAACTTTACAGGTCCCATAAAGTGAGCAAAATATGTCACTACGCCGTTTTGTTTGATTCCTTCGTAGTTGTAGTAAAAGAAAACCATCAAAGCAAGCGGAAGTGTAATGTTGATATTGGAAGTTGGGGATTCAAAACCTGGAATAATACCAATGACGTTGGATACAAAAATAAACATTCCCACAGCAGCCACAAGCGGAAGATAACGTCTCGCCATCTCTTCGCCAATCACATCCTTGCCCATCGCTACAACGCCACCAAGATATGCTTCCATCACGTTTTGAGCACCCGTTGGTACGGCTCTAAAGCTTTTTGTCGCCATATTTGCAATCATCATAATAATCGCAAATACCAATAAAAGGTGTGCGACTATCATCGCCTCACCATGACCTAAAATCTCACCCAAAAATGTAAATACACCTTCCATGAAAATCCTTCATCGTGTTTTAAATATCCCAAAAGTATATCTATTTCTCACTTAAGAGTCGAGCTTACGCACTCAACATACATCGAACCTTATTGCGACTGCGTAACGTCAGTTGTGCGTTTAAGCGAAGGTAACACTATCATTTTTCTCCCAAAAGCCCCTTTGTGTTATAATCGATCCTATTTTTATTTTACATTCAGGGAATACACATATGAGTGAAAACACCACTAAAGGCTATGATCCTAAAGAGACAGAAGATCACTATTATAAAATATGGGAAGAGCGTGGCTATTTTGAGATAGATGGCAATCAAGAGATTCAAGAAGCAGGCAAAAACTTTGCCATTATGATGCCACCACCCAATGTTACGGGAAGTTTGCATATCGGTCATGCACTTACTTTTACGCTACAAGATATCATTACGCGGTACAAACGTATGGATGGTTTTAAAACCCTTTGGCAACCTGGAACAGATCATGCGGGCATCGCTACGCAAAATGTCGTTGAGAAACAACTTTTAGCCGAAGGCACCACCAAAGAGGAGCTTGGACGTGAAGCATTTTTGGAACGTGTGTGGAAATGGAAAGCGTACTCAGGTGGTACGATCGTCCATCAGATGCGCAAACTCGGTGTCTCTCCTGCATGGAGTCGTGAGCGTTTCACGATGGATGAGGGGCTTAAGGAGGCAGTTAAAGAGGCGTTTGTACATCTTTACAATGAAGGGATGATTGTCCAAAACAACTATATGGTCAACTGGTGTACACATGATGGTGCGTTAAGCGATATCGAAGTGGAACATGACGAAGTAAATGGTAAGTTTTACCACATGAACTACCACTTTGCTGATGGAAGCGGGTTTGTCACGGTGGCTACCACACGACCTGAGACCTATTTTGGAGATACGGCGATCATGGTACATCCTGATGATGAACGTTACCGTGCGATTGTTGGTAAAGAAGTTGTGTTGCCATTGACTAATAGAACTATCACTGTTATCACTGATGCTTATGTAGATATGGCGTTTGGAACGGGCGTGGTCAAGGTGACGCCTGCACATGACCAAAACGACTACGAAGTGGGCAAGCGTCATGATTTGGAGTTTATCACGGTTTTTGATGAGCAAGGAATCCTCAATGAATACTGTGGAGAGTTTGCAGGGATGGAGCGACTTCAAGCACGTAAACCCATCGTAGAGAAGCTTGAGTATGAGGGCTACATCGTCAAGATCGAAGAGCATACCCATCAAGTAGGACACTGCTACAGGTGTAAAAACATCGTAGAGCCGTACATCTCCAAACAGTGGTTTGTCAGAAGTGAAGTGGCCAAAAAGTCCATCGAAAAGACTTACGCAAGCGAAGCACAGTTCCACCCTCCTCATTGGCTCAACTCCTATAGAGCGTGGATGGATGAGCTAAGAGACTGGTGTATCAGCCGTCAGCTTTGGTGGGGACATCGTATCCCTGTTTTCTACTGTGACGCGTGTGATCACCAATGGGCAGACAAACACGACGAACCGCAAGCGTGTCCGCACTGTGGAAGCAAAAATATCAGACAAGACCTTGACGTGCTTGATACATGGTTTAGCTCGGCTCTTTGGGCATTTTCACCGCTTGGCTGGGGCAATAATGCACAGATGAGTGAGACCTACAACAAGAGTGATCTTGCAGATTTTTACCCTAACTCTTTGCTTATCACGGGTTTTGACATCATGTTCTTTTGGGTAGCACGTATGATGATGATGGGTGAACACTTCATGGGTAAATTGCCGTTTAAAGACATCTATATGCACGCACTTGTTCGCGATGAACACGGAGCAAAGATGAGCAAATCCAAAGGTAATGTCATCGATCCACTCGATATGGTCGAGGAGCATAGTGCGGATATCATCCGCTTTACTTTGGCATTTTTAGCCGTACAAGGGCGTGATATCAAGCTGAGTGCAAAAAACTTAGAGCAGTTTAGAAACTTCACCAACAAACTCTACAATGCAAGCAACTTTTTACAGATGAATGTGGATATGTTTGCGGATTTAGATGAGACTCCTATCCAAACACCATTGGGACACTATATGCAGTACAGATTGTCACTTGCAGTTGAAGAGATTCGAGAGGCATTAGAGTCGTATCGATTCAACGATGCTGCCTCTACGCTATATAGGTTTGTATGGAATGAATTTTGTGATTGGGGCATTGAATACTCCAAAGTAAGCAAAGAATCGATTCCTGAACTTGGCGCTATTTTCAAAGAGACATTAAAAATGATTTCTCCATTTATGCCATTTATTGCAGACCATCTTTATCACAAACTAAGCGGTACAACACTCGAAAAAGACCACTCTTTGATGATCAAAAAATTCCCAAAAAATATCCATAGAGAGGTGATTTATAACGATTTGTTCTCTCGTATCGAAGAGACAATTACGGCGATTCGTAGAGCAAAAGTGGTGATTGATATGGGCAACAGCAAAATCGAAAAAGCTTACATCAAAATGGATTTAGAGAGTAGTTACAAAAATATTGCCAAACCTTTTATCCAAAGACTTGCCAAAGTCGAAGCAATTGAGTTTGTCGATACCAAAGTCCCAAATGCGATTACAGATATTTCAAATACTCTTGAGGTGTACATTCCTACTGATGAGATTGATCTTAGTGCGATCATCGGCAAGCTCACCAAACAAAAAGAGAAACTGCAAAAAGAGATAGCCAAACTCAGTGGCATGCTCAGTAATGAACGGTTTGTTGCCAATGCACCCGAACAACTTATCGTAGAAAACCGTCAAGCCCTAAAAAGTGCCACTGAAAAAATGGCAAAGATAGATACAGAATTAATGGGTTTTTCAAAAGTATGATTCAACCAGAGATTCAAAGCAGTTCTTATTTTCAATACTATGTTTTGATGGGTATTGCTTTGATTTTTATTGTTTTTGTCATTTTTTTGGTACGTTATTTTTGGAGACAACGACTCTATTTTGTCAAAATTCCTCTTCTTTCACCTACTGAAAAACATTTTTTAATGACACTCAACGCAATCAATGCAGGCTATTTTTGGATTGCACCCAAAGTAAGAGTCGCTGATGTGTTACATCCTTCTTCTAATCTTTCAAGTGATACGTGGAAAAAGTATTTTTGGAAAGTCTCAAACAAACATTTTGATTTTGTGTTATGCGATAAAGAGAGTTTTGAAGTGGTGTGCGTTATCGAACTAAACGACAAAAGTCATAATGAGTATGAGAGAATACAACGCGATGAGCTTATCACCGAAGTATGTGCTTCGGCTGGATTGCCATTGGTGTGGGTGATCGCCAAAAGAGATTACGATAAAAAAGCACTGACTGAATCACTCCGACACGCCATTGCCAATCCTCCTCAAAAAAGAAATTTGACCTAAATTTTGAGATACTACAACACTTCCAAATCAAACTAAATAAACTTGACAACAAGTGACTAAA
>DYPM01000039.1:11984-14969 GCA_020719895.1 Sulfurovum sp.
AGATACTACAACACTTCCAAATCAAACTAAATAAACTTGACAACAAGTGACTAAAGCTTGTATAATCATTTAGTTTCACACAGGAGTAGAAGCATGAGTATCTTAGAAAAATTAACAAATCAAATGCAAAGTGCCATAGAGTCAAGTGTCTCACTCGCACTTCACAATAAAAATCAAGAAGTAGAACCTATCCATATCATTTGGGCGTTGCTTACCAATACCCAATCGATTCTCAATCAAACCCTCAATAAGATGAATGCCCAAAAAACGGCAATTGAACTCGAAGCCAAAAGTCTTTCCCAAAAACTTCCGACCGTTTCGACTGTGACTAAAGAGAATATAAAACTCTCTCAAAAGTTAGTTCGATCATTACAAAACGCCGAAGGAATGATGGCAGCAAATGGAGATCACTATCTTGCTGTAGATGCGTGGTTGATAGCAAACCTAAACGAAAGTTTTATGCGTAGTGTATTTGGCAAATATATCGATATGTCGGAGTTTAGAAAGACACTTGATTCGATTCGTGGTGGCAAAAAGATCGATTCGCAAAGTGGCGATGAGAACCTTGAGGCACTTGGACTTTACGGTATTGACCTCAATCAAAAAGCGATAGAAGGAACGCTTGATCCTGTAATCGGACGAGATGAAGAGATCCAAAGAGCGATGCAGATTTTGATTCGAAAGACCAAAAACAATCCAATTCTTATCGGAGAACCAGGAACAGGAAAAACCGCCATTGTTGAAGGACTCGCACAGCGTATTGTCAATAAAGAGGTGCCTTTGAGCCTTCAAAATATGCGTGTGATTAGCCTTGATATGTCGCGTTTGATTGCTGGAGCAAAATATCGTGGTGAGTTTGAAGATAGGCTCAAATCTGTCGTTGATGAGGTCAAACAAGCAGGAAATGTAATCCTTTTTATTGATGAAATTCATACGATTGTAGGTGCGGGAGCAAGTGAAGGAAGTATGGACGCAGCCAATATCCTCAAACCTGCACTCGCACGTGGAGAGCTTCACACTATAGGAGCGACGACGCTCAAAGAGTATCGCAAGTATTTTGAAAAAGATATGGCGTTGCAAAGACGATTTCAACCTGTCAAAGTCGATGAGCCGTCTATCAACGAAGCGTTGCAGATATTGCGAGGCATCAAAGAGAAGTTGGAGTCTCACCACAATGTCACCATTACCGACGTGGCACTTGTGGTAGCGGCAAAACTCTCTGATCGTTATATCACAGATCGGTTTTTGCCTGACAAAGCGATAGATCTTATTGATGAAGCGGCCGCCGAACTCAAGATGCAAATCGAGAGCGAACCTACCGAACTTGCCAAATCCAAACGGGAGATTTCGACACTCAAGGTCGAAAAAGCCGCACTCAAAATGGAAGAGAGTGACAAAAACACCGCACGTTTAGCAGAGATAGAAAAAGAACTCGCAAATGTCGAAGAGCATAAGCGAACACTTCAAAATCAGTTTGAGAGTGAAAAACAAACTTTCAACGATATAGCAGAGCTTAAGTCTAAAATAGACACTCTCAAAACCCAAGCCGAAACCCTCAAGCGTGATGGTGAGTTTTCCAAAGTCGCAGAGATAGAACACGGACAAATCCCGACACTCAGACAAAAACTCACCGCGATTGAAGAGAAGTGGGCGATGATGATGAAAGAGGGAACACTGCTCAAAAACGCTGTTGATGAGGAGATGATCGCAAGTATTGTGAGTAGATGGACAGGAATTGGTGTCTCCAAAATGTTGCAGAGCGAAAAAGAGAAGATTTTGGCGATTGAGTCGATTCTCAAAGAAGAGGTCGTAGGACAAGAAGAGGCACTCAAAGCAGTTTCTCGTGCGATCAAACGCAACAAAGCAGGACTGAGTGATCGCAATCGTCCGATTGGAAGCTTTATGTTTTTAGGACCAACAGGCGTAGGCAAAACGCAAGTGGCAAAAACACTTGCAAAGTTTCTTTTTGATAGCGAAAAAGCACTGATTCGTATCGATATGAGTGAATATATGGAAAAACACGCTGCAAGCAGACTTGTCGGCGCACCTCCAGGATATGTTGGATATGAAGAGGGCGGACAACTCACCGAAGCGGTACGACGCAAACCTTATGCTGTCGTACTTTTTGATGAGATAGAAAAAGCACATCCTGATGTGTTTAATACACTTTTGCAAGTGCTTGATGATGGGCGTTTGACTGACAACAAAGGTGTCACGGTCGATTTTAAAAACACTATTATCATTATGACTTCCAATATTGCTTCAGACAAAATCATGACAATAAAAGAGAGTGAAGCAAGACGGCAAGCGGTAATGGAAGAACTCAAAAGGAATTTCAAACCAGAATTTCTCAACCGTTTGGATGACACAGTGATTTTCAATCCATTGGATTTGGATGCGATTACCCGTATTGTGGATATTCTCTTCAAAGATATTCAAGCCAAACTTTTTGAGCGAGACATCAAGATCTCCCTTACGCCAAACGCCAAAGCGTATATTGCAGAAGCTGGATTTGATCCTGTTTATGGTGCGCGTCCACTCAAACGTGCCTTGTATGAAGTAGTAGAAGATAGACTCGCTGATTTGATTTTGGAAGGCAAAGTAGAAGAGCAGAGTGATTTGACTTTTGATGTACAAAATAGTGAAGTGGTGGTGAGTATCATTCAAAATTGAGATATTCATTCAAGAACAAAACTTGCATTATCAGATGAAATCAAAAAATGTAGCAACCAAAAATGTCAGAAGAGACCAAAGATGCAAAAAGAGAGTTAGCAAAACTCAAACGTAAAGCGGTGGAGATCGCTTCGGCGATTTTCATGATATCGTAGAGAATACGCCTTGGGTTGATTATGTCAAAATGCCTGAGTTGGCAAAACAACTGTTTGATGCAGTCGATGAAGCCCAATCAACACAAAGAAGAGAACGAACTTTAGGGAATCTCTAAAAACTATATTTTGGATTGCTTCGGCTTTTACAAAGCCTCGC
>DYPM01000040.1 GCA_020719895.1 Sulfurovum sp.
AGAGACTTCACGGCAATACTACTTTTTCGTTTTTGTATGATTGAAGATAGATTTCGACTTTTTCAATTAAGACGTTTGTTTTTTGTAATGTAAGTTGAAGTTGTTCATTTAGAAGTTCTACTTTTTGTGGTGACGTAGCAACATAAGTTATCGTACCATCGATGCGTTTGAGTTTGGATTGAATATCAACCAAAATAGCATTTAAAAGTTTTAGCGTTGTTTGGTCTGTTTTTGTGATAGTTCCATCTACGCTATTGAGTGTTTTGCGAAGTTGTTGGACTAATCCTTCTGTCTCTTTGAGAATACCATCAAAAGATTTTCCGCTACCGCTTTGACCCGTCACTATTTCAAGTAACGCTTTGTTTTGTGTCAAACGTTCAGAAAGAGTTTGTGTGTTTTGCAAAATATGCTGATAAGGTTTTTGAGGATCAATCATATCTGTGGTAAGTTTATCTACATTTGTAAGGATATTTTCAGTCCTCTTAAGCAATGGCTCAACCTTAAGAATGAGTTCATCAATACCATCAAAAATAGTTACACTTGCAACCATTTCAGGTGCAAGAAGTGGTACATCAAGCGAACTTATCACTTGAAGTTTTGGTGTTCCTATGAGTGGTTTGATAAGCATAAATTTTGCATCTTGATGAAGCCATTTACGATTTTTTTCTGACACTTCCATCTCCATTTTGACCAATCCATCATCGTCTAAAGCGATAGTGGCGATATTTCCTATTGCAAATCCATGATAATAAACAGGCATTCCTTCAAAAAAATTATCAGCATTTGGAGCTTTTAGAAAATAGATACTTTTGGTTTCAAACAATCCTTTGTGTAGAACAATTGTATAAACACCATATCCAAATAATCCAATAATTCCAATCATAAAAATGGCTACTTTTATCGCTATCTTACGCATCTTTTTCCTTGTTTTTATCATAGCGTTTTTGATTGACGAGATAATCAATTGCATATAGTGTGATTTTTGTTTGTAGCATAAATTCTACTCTATCTTCAATCATCGCAAAAGTCTCAACATCTGAAAGTTGCAAAAAAGGTTCGATGATAACAATCTCTCTTTTGGTGAAATACGCACGCAATATTTTGGTATAAAAAATCATTTCATCGCTACACTCGTGATAACGTTTGTGTGTGATAGACGCCATATCCAATCTCTCCAATGCAATTTCTGCTTGATATTTTAACGTAGAAATATTGTCTGTATCGAGATAATACGATGGAAGTAGAATATTGTCGATGATTGAGAGATTTGCCATCAAAGGTAACCAAAGTGAGACCACTGCAAATCTTTTATCTCTCACAAAATTTCGACGCATTTCCTCCATTGAGGATTGAGTATCGCACAGTTTTAGAGGAGACTTCTTGCAAAACAAGAAGTCTAAGCACGAAGTGCGTGAGCCGTCTGCTGAAGACAACTTAGCGTTAGCAATCTTTTGAAAAGAAATTTGCCTAAATGGCAAGTTTTTTTCAAAAGACAAACAATAGCGTCCATTAGGCGTTATTTTAAGTTCTGAAAGAACTATAGTAGTTGAAGAGATAATGATAACACCTCGATCAAAATAATTGCTACAGAGAGTTTCACCATTCCTCGCATCACAGAAATTGGTATTGCTGTATAGCTTTTAACAGAAAGACCCAAGCCACTATAGATTGGAATCACCATAGACACAAATCCAAACATTACACTTTTGAAAACCATTATATACAACTCAAAAAGCTCAAAAGAGTTCATCCAAAGCAAAAAGTAATATGTAAAATGAATTGCACCATAAAGCAACCCAAAAAAATAACCGCCTACAAAAGATACCAACACAAACAGCATTGATAACACCAAAACAGAAACACCACCACTTATCACTCTTGGTACAACCAAATAGCCAATGACATCAATCCCATAACACTCCAACATCTCTACTTCATTAGAGACACGCATTACGGCGATTTCTGTATTGATCGCCGAACCTGATCGTAGTGAAATCAACAATACTGTAAAAAGTGGTGCTAACTCTACTGCAATAAAATATGTCAAAAAACGGTTATTTACTTCTGATACTCCAAGCGTATGTCCAGCTAAAATCAAAAGCGAAACTACAAGCGTACCAATAATCAATGATAAAAAGAAAAATAGACCAAACATCTGAACCGAAGTAAAATAAATCTGCTTAATCAACACATTCAACATCGCTACATTGTAAGTTTTGAAAGAAAATATGGCCACAATAGTTCGATTCAAAAAGTATATAAAAGCGATAAGTTCTTGAACTAAATAAATAGTATCAAGCCCTAATTTTACAAATCTCTCAAACACTTTTTGAACCTTTATATGATATTTAGATATGAAGTATGACACTACTTTTTAGGCATTTAAAATACGTGCTGCCTCTTTTGCGTGATAGGTGATGATGATATCAGCACCCGCACGTTTAAATCCCAAAAGCGTTTCCATCATCACGCGTTCATAGTCTATCACGCCTGCTTTTGCTGCCATTTTGAGCATTGCATACTCTCCAGAGACGTTATAGACTGCAAGTGGCAAGCGACTATGGTTTTTGATGTCTCTGACGATATCAAGATACGCCAAAGCAGGCTTTACCATCAAAATATCAGCTCCTTCTTTTTCATCTTCAAGACTCTCCATAATCGCTTCGTTTCTGTTTGCAGGGTTCATTTGGTAGCTTTTGCGGTCGCCAAAACTCGGCGAGCTTTCAGCGATATCGCGAAATGGTCCATAGTATGCGGAAGCAAATTTTGTCGAGTAGCTCATAATGGGTAGATTTTCAAATCCTGCACTATCAAGTCCTTTGCGAATCGCCGTGATCATTCCGTCCATCATACCGCTTGGTGCGATCATGTCCACACCTGCTTTGGCGTGAACGACTGCTTGTCTTGCGAGATTGTCTAATGTAATGTCATTGTGTACGGTATGATGCACAAGATCAAGTACACCGCAGTGACCGTGATCAGTGTATTCACAAAAACACAAATCAGTCACGATAAACATATCGGGATGTGTTGCTTTGATCGCTTTAATGGCAGATGCGATAATGCCGTGATCACACATCGCATCGCTTCCTACGGAGTCTTTGATTTTTGGAATACCAAAAAGGATTACAGCATAAATACCCAAAGCTTTGAGTTCTGTACACTCTTTGATAATCTCATCAACACTCATTTGATAGACGCCAGGCATTGAAGCGACTTCTGTTTTGATCCCTTCTCCATACTTTACGAAAAGTGGATAGATAAAATCATGGATACTTAAGCGAGTCTCTTGCACGAGATCTCTAAGTATGGGATTGAGTCTTTTGCGTCTAAAACGTGTAAACATCACTAAAACCTTTGACAAAAATTTCCCTTCTTGGGGATACAGCGGAGATTTATTCTACTACAAACCCTCTAAAAAACGCTCTTGGTGTGAGCTTTAGCCTTCTCTTTTTTGATTGTCACTCAACTTTTGCACATAAAATAAATAAAAATCAAACTATTTTTTAAGCTCTCATTTATTTGTCCAAATATATAATCGTACAAATAGACAACAAAGGATATAAAATGCAAATTACAGCCACACAACTCAAACAAAACGTCAATCTGCTTGCCAATATCAAAAATGAGGATATTGTCGTCACCAAACGAGATAAGCCCTTTGCGGTGATTGTGGATTATGATAAATACCATGATTTGATAGACATTAAAAACCAAAAAGAGATCAAGAGAAAGATAAAAATACTTGAAAGTTTACCCATTCTTGAGTTTGAAGACAAAGATTACGCGACTATTAAAAGTGAAATGAAAATATGAACAGAGTGTTTGTAGATGCAAATATCATCATAGATGTCGTGAATGCAACAAGATCAAATCATAAAAATTCATTAAAAAAAGTTTCAAGTCTGCTCTCTAATAATCATAGACTATTTACAAGTTGCGACATATTCACTACGGTTTATTATGTAGCATCAAAAAGTGTTGATTGTGATTTGCTTATTAAGGCTTTGGATTTTATGTTGGAAGTCATGGAGATTATCCCTATAGATTCGGCGATTATCAAAAAAGCATTGCATATTTGCAGTAGTGAAAAAAATAGTAACTTTGAAGATGTGTTGCAGTATGTGTGTGCTAAAACATTTGATTGTGATTTGATTTTGACTAACGACCATGACTTTTATAGCCCCGATATACGATTAATGGGTTGTGAATGAATAGAATTTATTATCCTTACAGCGAATTTCTCATTGATATCCAAACGCTTGTCCAAAAAATAGATCAAAAATGCGATGCGATTTTGGCAATCTCTCGAGGAGGACTCACACTCGCACATTTTTTGGGTGAGCATTACAAGATTCGCGAGGTGTACGCAATCAATACGATTGGATATGAAGATACACAAAAATTAGAATCTCTCAAAGTGTTTAATATTCCAGATCTAACTGCGACAAAAACGGTTTTGATTGTCGATGATATCGTCGATAGTGGCGATACTTTGATAGCGGTGCTTGAGGTTTTGCAGAGTCGTTTTCCAGATACGGTGTTTTTGAGTAGTTCGATTTTTTACAAATCCACTGCAAAAATAAAACCGACATGGTTTGTCAAAGAGGCGAAAGAGTGGATTGATTTTTTTTGGAGTGTTGATATAAAAGCTGAATAATACTCTTTTGTATACCAAAATGTCAATAAAACTACTGTTACCATTTTGTGACCTGTTTTAGTTATAGTTACTTGCAAAATTTGCATTAAATTAAACCCAAGGAGAACAACATGAAAAAGTATATATTACTTTCATCAGCAGCGGCGGTAGCTCTTACTTTTGTAGCTTGCACACCTACAGATGGTACGAACGGAACAAATGGTACGAACGGAACTATCGGAACAAACGGAACAAATGGAACGAATGGAACGAATGGTACAAACGGTGCAAGCCCTGTTTTCAATAGTGATCTTTCTTCAAAAATCTCTTTCACCAAAGTAGAAGCACCTATTACAGATGCTAACAAAATGGCGATCTTGACAAGCTCAGGTGTAGCGTATGCTGACGGTTATACTGATGCACTCTCTTTTACAAGTTTGATGAGTGCTGGTGCAGTAAACAACGGTCAAAAGTTTGGTCTTTTGAAAAACTCCAATGATGTTGCTATTACTTATACGGATGGTTCTCCGTTTATCTGTGACGGCGAAAACGGTAATGCTTCTGGTTCAGGACTTGATCACGTATCACTTCTCCAAAAAGACAGCAGACTTTTTATGGTAGCACAGTTTGAGTGTCAAGTAGGTGCGATGTATGGTTTTGAACTTGAGCAAAATGCAACCAACGGTAAACTCTCAGTCAAACCAAACTCTATGCAATATATCAGCCAAAAAGATGATTTTGGTGGCTGGGTACACTGTGCTGGTATGACAACACCTTGGAACTCACACCTTGGAAGCGAAGAGTATGAGCCAAACGCTAGAACAGTAGAAAGTTCACTTAACCAAACAACAATGCTTACAAGCAACAACTACTTCAATGAAGTGACCAAATTCTACTGGGCAGACGAAAACAACTCGAATGCTACAGCAAATAACAACCCTTATTTCTATGGTTATATCCCTGAAGTAAAAGTAAATGGTTCAGTAACACCAGCAATCTATACCTATACAAAACACTTCGCTATGGGTAGAGCGTCATGGGAAATGGCATACGTAATGCCTGACAACAGAACAGCTTACCTTGGCGATGACGGCTCAAAAGTAGGGTTCTTTATGTTTATTGCAGATACAGCAAAAGACCTTAGTGCAGGTACGCTTTATGCAGCAAAATGGACACAACTTTCAAACGTAGGTGCTGGTGTGGCAAATCTTAGCTGGATCAAACTTGGTCACTCAGATGATGCAACCATCAAAGCGATCGTAGCAACAGAGCCGAAATTTAGCGATATCTTTAACTATGCGGCACCAACAGGTACTACATGTCCAGCAGGATATACCTATATCAGCACAAGTGCAGGTTCAGAGTGTCTTAATGTCAAAGCGGGTAAAGAGACTGCAGCAGCATTCCTTGAGACAAGAAGATATGCAGCAATGCTTGGTGCAACAACGGAGTACAACAAAGAAGAAGGTGTCACTTACAACCCTGAGAAAAACGTTATTTATGTAGCAATGAGTGCAATTTCAGGCACTATGTCAGATACAAGAGGTGATATTCAACTCTCTCAAAACAACTGTGGTGCTGTCTATGAACTTGCACTTACAACTTCTGCAAGAGACACAAATGGTGTTGCAATCAACAGTGGATTGGTAGCAATGAACCAAAAAGGCTTAGTAGTAGGAACACCAAAAACATACACAGGCGTTTATTCTGCTTACACATGTGATGTAGATGGTATCTCGAATCCAGATAACGTAGCTTATCTTGCAGATCAAAACATCCTTGCGATCGGCGAAGATACAAGTGCACATCCAAACGACTTCGTATGGGCATTTGATACTGCAACTGGCAAAATGGTAAGAATTGCTTCTACACCATACGGTTCTGAAACAACCTCTCCATACTGGTATACCAATGTAAATGGTTACGGCTATATGACTTTGACAACACAACACCCATTTGGAGAAATCCTTGCAAGCGATAAGGACTATAACCTTACATCGAACCCATTTGCAGACAAAAACTCTTCTATTGGTGTAATCGGTGCATTTAAGTTTAATCCAGCAAACAGATAAGTTGCTTACTTTTGCGTGAAAAGGGATTTTCCCTTTTCACCATTCAAGTTCAAAGCTCTGTGTTTGTCTAAATATAGAGTTTTTATCTTAGGAGGATAAATAAATGAATAAAAAGATACTTTTGTACACTGCGACAGTAGTAGCCGTAGGATTTGGTTTGATCGCTTGTGATCCTACAGATTCGCCAGCAACTGCAGCCGTGACTCCAACTCCAACTGTTACCCCAACCAACACAGATCAAAATCTCACCGATGACAACACCACCGAAGAGACAAATCAAACTATTTCGCATGTAGACGCGTATGGTATTGACTACAAAACAGTTTTTGCACAAAACAATCAAGCAGCTTATATCACCTCTCAGTGTTACACCAAAACCGAAGACAATGAAGGTGGTGTACATAATCCCTGTTTTACGTGTCACATCAACTCAAATGAGCCAAACTATATCAATGATCCTGATCTTCAAGAGGTCTATGATATGAGCGAATACTCCAAAATCAATCGATTTACCAATCTTTTCAAAGACAGAACCGACGCAGTGCTAACTATCAACGACAACGATATTCTTAGCTACGTTAGAGAAGACAACTATAAAGAGGCAAACGGAACTATCAAACTCACCCAAAAGCTAAATCATATTCCAAGCGTATGGGATATCAACGAAAACGGTAAGTGGGACGGATATAAACCCGATTGTTATTACAACTTCGACAGCGAAGGGTTCGACAAAGATCCGCAAGGAGAGTTCACAGGCTGGAGAGCATTTGGATATTATCCATTTTTGGGAACTTTTTGGCCAACCAATGGCAGTACGGATGATGTATTGATCCGTTTAGCAGAGGTGTTTTGGCAAGACGAAAATGGAAGCTTTGATCTTGCGATCTATAAACTCAATCTTGCAATCGTCGAGTCTCTCATCAAACAAAAAGATATCGTTATTGATACTGCAGACGAGACTATATATGGCGTAGATCTCGACCAAAACGGTGCTCTCTCTACCGCGAATACTATCAAATACAAATGGGTACAGCCGACATTTGATGTAAGCACTATGAAAATTAGCAACTTCTCGATGAGCTATGTCGGCAAAGCCAAATCGCTACTCATCACCAATGAGTACCTTATTGCTCCAGGTCTTTACCCTAAAAATACAGAGTTTTTACATACCGTACGCTATATCGATATCGACGAAACCAATGCTACTATCAAGATGGCAAGTCGTATGAAAGAGCTTCGCTATGGCAAAAAAGTCAAGTGGAACACCTATGCACAGCTCCAAAATGCCGCACTCTCAGAGATCAAAGAGAAAGACGATTTCCCTGATAGGCTAAGAACCATCACGGGAAATACTGAATTCGGGCTTCAAACAGGACTCGGATGGATTTATCAAGGGTTTATTGAAGATGCGACTGGTGAACTTAGACCTCAAAATTACGAAGAGACACTTTATTGTATAGGATGCCACAGCGGTATCGGTGCGATTGCGGACTCTACGTTTGTTTTTCAAAGAAAATTTGATGATACGCATTTCAAAGGCGGTTGGTATCATTGGACACAAAATCCAAATGGTCTCAAAAATATTTCAGAGCCAAAAACACGCGACGGCAGAGACGAATACACTCTTTATCTTGAAAAAAACCATGCAGGCGATGAGTTTAGAGACAATACCGAAGTGATGGAGAAGTTTTTTGAGTCTAATGGCTCACTCAAAACCTCCGAAATCACCACAATGCACAACGATATCTCTCATCTACTGTTGCCATCTCGCGAAAGAGCATTACAACTTAACAAAGCCTACAAAGTGATTGTCAATGAACAAAGTTATATCTACGGACGTGATGCACATATCAGACCTGTAGGGAATGTTCACAGAGAAGTAGAGCAAGGCAAAGCAACTAGAGTTAATGCGGTGATGTATTAAGATTTTGGTTGATATTAGAATAGGGGCGGTCTATTTTTCCTGCTATAATACCGCCTCAAATTATTCTAAAAGATACCAAAAGATGAAAAAAAATATTGTATTAATCGGTTTTATGGGCATAGGCAAAGGCACTACAGCAAGGGCATTTGCCAAAAAATATGATATCTACAATATAGATACAGATGATTTGATTGAATCCAAAGAGAATAAAGAGATCACAAAGATTTTTGAAAAAAAGGGAGAAGCTTACTTTCGCTCAAAAGAGCAAGAGACTGCTGATTGGATTGTGAAGTGTGTGAGAGGAACTCTCATCTCTTGCGGTGGTGGATTTTATAAAGTAAATAATCTCAAAGAGACGGGAACAGTGGTGTTACTTCACGCATCGTTTGATTGGATCTCTCATCGTCTCAAAAATTCGAAAAATGCAGAAGCCAAACTTGCCAAACGTCCACTCTTTTTTGATGAAGAGAAAGCAAGAGGACTCTATAAAGAGCGTGAATCACAATACCTACAGGTAGCAGATATTGTGATTAGTGTTGAAAACAAAACTATCAAAGAGATTATCAAAGAGATTGCAAAATCGTGCGATGTAAAGAAGAGACACATTTGAGCAAAGCTCAAATTCTTTTAGATTGTAATCTCTTTGATATCTGCAATATTTCTAAACGTACGATAGATTGAACTGATCATATTTTGTCGGTTGGTTTTGAGTGCAATATCTTCGACATTTACCATTACGCTATCAAAAAATGCATCAAGTTCACGTTTGAGTCCAAAAAGAGCATCAAGCTCTTGTCTGTAGCTATCAAACTCCATCGCAATCACTTTTTGGTACGCAGTATAAAGCGACACCTCTGCATCTTCTTGGAAGAGTGAGATGTCGATTGGCATTGGAGCGTTTAAATTTATCTCTTTGGAGATATTTGCTACACGTTTGAATGTACTAAACTGCTCTTTAAATGTATCTTGACTGACAATCTCACCCAACGCTTCGACTTTTTTGGCGATTTTTGCTACATCTCTTTCGCCCGAAGAGAGTACAGCGACAATCACTGATGGATTAGCATCAAGTGATTTGCTGATACGTTCGATGATAAAGTCGGTGAGTATTTGTGTATCAAAAGGAGCATATTCTGTTTTGAGTAGCGTGATAATATCGTCGATATGAAACGGTAAATCATACGCTATGACAATGCGCACAATGCCATTTACGGCACGACGAAGTGCAAATGGATCTTTAGAGCCACTTGGAATTTTGCCAACACTAAAAAGACCAAAAAGCGTATCAAGTTTGATTGACATAGCAACAATAGACGAAAAAAGCGAAGAGGGAAGTGTAGCTCCTTCGCCAACTGGCATATATTGCTCTTTGATTGCGTTGTAGATGATGGCATCTTCGCCTAATGCTTTGGTGTAGTAGTATCCCATCAGCCCTTGAAGTTCTGTAAACTCATAGACCATTTCACTCATCAAGTCGGCTTTGGCAAGCTCTACAGCTCTATCTATCGCTTTTTCAAGCTCGATATTATTTTTGTTTGTTTCTGTCTCTACACGCTCCATATAAAGACCCAAAAGACGCATAGCGATGTGTTTTTCTCTTGTGATTTTGTCTGCTAATGTGCCAAGCCCATCAATGAACTGCACCTTTTCAAGTCCATCAGTGACCAATCCTTTTGAAAGGTCGTTGCGATAGAAAAAGAGTGCATCAGCAAGTCGTGGTTTGAGTACTCTCTCATTTCCTCTGATCACTTTGGAGTAGTCGTCGGTATAAGCGTTGCTTACTACTACAAATTTATTGGTGATTTTGCCATTCTCAAAAACTGGGAAGTAGCGTTGATGTTCTTTCATAGAAGTGATGATTACTTCAGATGGCAACTCAAGAAACATCGCATCAAAACTACCAATCAACGCTTTTGGATTTTCAGTGATCGCCACTACTTCAGCCAAAAGTGCCTCATCTCTTTGGATAAAAATCCCTTCACTCTCTTCAAGCAGATCAAACTGTGCGATGATTTTTTCTTCTCGCTCTTTAGGATGTAGAATAACCGCACCATCAAAAAGTGTTTTTTCGTACATATCGATACTGCTTACTTCCACAGGTGTATAACTCACCATTCGATGAAGATAGGTATAAATATCGCTTTTGACACCAAAAAGTTCTACATCAATCGACATATCGCCCATACGCACTTGAAGCCATCGAATCGGTCGGATAAACTCATCATTTCTTGCTCCCCAACGCATCATTTTGCCAAATGCCATTGAAGCAATCCACTTCTCAAGCATCTCCTGAAGTAGTGTGGCTGTTTTTTCGCCTTTGAGTTCTTGTATATAAAAAAGCACTTCTCGTCCATTGATATTGGTACGCTCAAGAGCATCGACACTCACGCCACATTTACGTGCAAATCCTTGTGCCGCAGGAGTTGCTACACCATCTTTAAATGCCGCAACAACAGGAGGTCCGATTAGTTCAACAGTTTGGTCGGCTTGTTGTAATGGCATCGCATCGTGTTTGAGAATCAAACGTCGTGGCGTATAAAGAAAAGTAAAAGTAGTTTGGAGTTTATAGCTCTCAAGAAGTGATTGCCATGAAGTTTCGATAGCATCGAGGATTTTGATCAGTGGAATAGCAGGAAGCTCCTCTACACCGATTTCGATTAGAAGTGGTTGTGTCATCGTGTTGATTCCTTGTGGTTTCGAGTGCGTAAAATCAAAATTTTATCAAAAACTATGTAAATGGGCGGTTATAGACAGGAGGATTCAAACTTTGCAATGCGATTGAGTCGATACTCCACTTCTTTGCCGACAATCTCAATAATCGCAAAAAAGTGTGTTGTTTCTATTAGATAAATACCTTCATTTTTGGTTTCAAATCTCTCCAAAGTCACCTTTTTTCCAAGCTCCAAATCACTCTCATCTCCTAAAAATATATTTCGAGGAGTCCAAAGATACTCAAAAGGATTGAGAGGTTTTTCGTTTTCGTATCGAAATCTTCCTTCGTGAATACGGTGAAGTGATGAGAGTGTCGCATTGCACTTGAGACTATCAGCGATGATTGCTCCTAAACTTCGGATATATGTACCTTCGCTCACCGTTGCTTCAAAGTGTACAAAAGGGTGTGTGTAGTGGAGAAGTTTTATATCATATATAGTTGAGGTGATAGTGTTTAATGGTATCTCTTTTCCTTCTCGCACCAATTGGTAGGCACGTCTTCCTCCAATCTTTTTGGCACAGAACTTTGGTGGATAGTAGGTGAGTTCGCCTTGAAGAGAGGTAAGTGTTTGTTCTATTTTTTGTATATCAAAGGGTGCGATATCTTTGATAGTATCTACATTCTCAATATCCAAACTTACAGAGTTTGCTCCAAGCCAAAGTGTGGCACGATAGCTTTTAGGGGTTTTGTCAAGATACTGAAAAAGCTTCGTATAAACTCCCGTAGCAACTATCAAACATCCTGTAGCAAATGGATCAAGTGTCCCTGAAAAACCCACTTTTTTGGTGTTGTATTTGCGTTTTATATGATTCATATAACTGTTTGAAGTGCGAAATATTGGTTTATTGACAACAAAAAGACGATTCACAAAAAACTCTCTAACGGTGTAACGTAACGGCTGATAATATCACGTCGATCACCACCAAAGTTGATCGTGAGCTTGTAGTTTCTTCCGACACGATTCGCTCCTTCGACGCGACCGATACCAAAAATTGGATGTTTGACAAAATCACCTTTTTGGAATGGAGTCTCTTCTGTGATTTGGACACGTTCATTACGCAATAGCAGTCCCGCTTCACCCAAAAATCGGCTTCTTTCTATCATCTTGCGTTTACCACGATAAAAACGGCTATCGGCGTAGCAGAGCGTAAGATGTGATTTTGCACGTGTGATGGCGACATAACCGAGTCTGCGCTCCTCTTCCATATTGCATCCATCGCCAAGCAAAGGAAAAAACTCCTCTTCCAATCCAATCACAAAAAGATGCTCAAACTCCAATCCTTTGGAGGCGTGAACGCTCATAATCGTAATCGCATCACCTTCTATCTGGTCTTGATCACTTTGGAGTGTTATTTCATTGAGAAAATCTTCAAGTTCAAGTGTAGGATATTTGTTGCTAAAGTCACGAAAATAACCGTAAAACTCGTCTATATTAAGGAGACGATCCGCACCATCTGCCATTGCCGCGTAGTAGGATTTGAGTTTAAATCGTGACTCAAACTGTGTAATAAAATCCCCTTGATGGTGTATCTCTTCTTGAAGAAGCGTGATATCTTCGATGAGAGTTTGGAGAGATTTGACCATTTTTTTGCCAAGAATTTTTTCAAGCATCAATGACGGTACAGTGCGTGCATAGTCAAAAATAGAGAGAGATTGTTGTGTGGAGGCGTGTTGAAGTTTGTCTACTGATGTTTTGCCAATACCACGTTTTGGAGTATTGATAATTCGCAAAAAAGAGAAATTGTCTGAAGTGTTGGTGATTACACGCAAGTATGCAATCGCATCTTTGATTTCAGCTCTTTCATAAAATCGCATTCCGCCGATGAGTTTAAAAGCGATCCTCTCTTTAGTAAATCCCTCTTCGAGTGAACGAGAGAGAGCGTTGATGCGATAAAGCACTGCGATTTCATTTGCTTTGACACCGCTATCAAGCAACGAGCGAATCTTTTGTGCGATGGTTTTGGCTTCATCATTTTCATCAAAAGAGTGTATCAGTTTGATTGCTTCGCCTTCGCCTCGATGACTTTTGAGAGTTTTGCCAAGTCGTCGCGTATTGTGTGCGATGAGTGTGTTGGCAGCATTGAGGATTGGTTGTGTGGAGCGATAGTTGGTCTCGAGTTTGATGGTTTTTGTTGTTTTGAAATGTTCACCAAACTCAAGAATATTGTTGATATTTGCTCCTCTCCATCCGTAGATACTTTGGTCGTCGTCTCCAACCACGCAGAGATTATTGTGTGTGCTACAGAGATGTTTGAGGAGTTGGAACTGCAACTCATTTGTGTCTTGATACTCATCGACCATAATATAACGGTAGCGTTGACTTGTCTCTTCTCTTAAGGTTTTGTTTTCATCAAGAATTTGATAGGTGAGCATCAGTAGATCATCGAAATCCACAACATTGTTTTTGTGAGTATGCGTTTGATAGTATTGGTAGATTTGAGCGACTTTTTTGTAGTCTGAAAGTGTGGCTGTATTCATCGCTTCTTGTGGAGAGATAAGTGCATTTTTGTATTTGCTAATCTCTGAAGCTACAAAAGATATCTCAAGATCAATATTTAGATTTTTCATAAGTGTACGAAGAATCTTTTTTTTGTCGTCAGTATCAAGAATGGTAAAGTTATTTTTACGTCCAAGCATATCAATATGAAATTTCAAAAAAAGCAGACCAAATTTATGAAAAGTAGAGAGCATCGGAGGATAAGGAGTCTCACAAGGAATAATACGCAACGCTCTATCACGCATCTCTGTTGCTGCTTTGTTGGTAAAAGTAAGCGTAAGAGTGTTGGCAGGATCAATGCCGACTACACCAATGAGATAAGCAAGTCGTGTTGTGAGGGTTTTTGTTTTACCAGATCCAGCACCAGCAAGAATCAACAAAGCACCATCAATATGTTCTACTGCTTCACGTTGTGCTAAATTGAGTTGTGCTAACGTCTCTTCCATTGTTCCTCTTTGGAGTTCCTGCAGAACTCAAAATAACGTGAAATGAACAAAGTCCATTTCACTA